>JAGWKK010000048.1 GCA_028865335.1 Patescibacteria group bacterium
ACCCCAGTTTTATTTTCTATAGAAAATAAAACTGGGGTTGCGCCGGTTTTGGCGAAAGGGGTGGATGGGAAGGAAATAAAAATCCCCGTTCGGGGATTTTTATATGAACGGATCGGAGGAGTGTAGAAAGAGGGGTGGTTATCCACAGAGGAGCCTTTCTCTTTTTGCGGGACCAATGCTATAGTGTGGAGACGACTTTAGTCGGGTCAATATTTGTAATATTAAAAGTAATCGAAGAACGATAAGTTTTTTAAGGATATGAACAGCAATATTCTCAGTCGGCAGCAGCAGTATGCAGTTGTCATATTATCAGTAATGTTGTCCCTCGCGGCGGTCTGGGCGGTTGCGCATGGTTCGACAACCATCAGCACGAATATTTCCACCGGCGGTACGCTTTCGGTAACCGGGGCGAGTACGCTTACGGGCGATGTGACGGCGAGCGGCGCGCTGACGGTCAGCGGGTTGACTACCGTGGGCAATGCTTCAACTACCGATGTTTCTGTCTCGGGAAATGCGTGGTTCGGCGGAAATGCCACCACTTCATCGACAGGATTTGCAACGCAGGGGACGGTAACCTCGATTGGTCACATGGGTGTCGGTACGACGTCTCCTTCAGATGAACTTGCGGCATCGGGATCCGCGACCACGACGCTTTACTTGTCTTCGTCTACCGCGAATACCGGCGGCTGCATCCAATTGCTTGGCGCTAACGGTACGACATACCGGATGTATATTGCGGGGGGCGATACATCAACGACTACGACGAACGGTCATAACGGATTCGTTGCAATTTGGGAGGCCGGTTCCTGCAAATAACATCTAATCCGAATTTAATCCTCATGAAGAAATTCTTATCAATTGTCGTCGGATTGATACTGTGTGCTCCGCTAGCGTTCGCTGCAAGTGATGTGACGCTGACCGGAGGGGATACGGTCATCTCCGTCGGTGGGTATAATCTTACGGTGAGTGGGACGTATTCGGTGAACTCGATATCGGTAAGCAGCAGCAGCTTTGACGTTGCGCTTCCTGCGAACAGTTCGATCAATATCTCCTCCCACGATCGCCGGCAGTTTTCGGTCAGTCCGACAACCAGCGTGACGGTTACCAAAACCTGCTTATCGACAGAGTCCCTCGTGGAAGTGAGCACGGGAGGATCGGCGGAAACGGTGACTATCACTCCGTCGACGTCGAATCTCTGCACTGCCGCATCCTCTTCGAGTTCGGGAGGCAACGGCCCCATAATCGGCGGAGGCAGCGGAAGTCTCGCGAATTACAGTTATGGTTCATCCGTCTCAGCAGCTCCGGCAGCTTCTGCGGCGACTCCGGCAATCCCCGCAGCACCGGCGGTTACGAGCGCATCTCCGGTTGCCAAGGCGGTGTCCACGGCTTTCAATCGTGAAATGGAAATCGGTATGAGCGGTCCGGACGTGACTGCGCTGCAACAGTATCTGGCGAAAGACCCTGCGCTCTATCCTCAGGGATTGGTGACAGGATACTTCGGTTCATTGACCAGGAAAGCAGTCCGCGCATTTCAGAAGAAGTACGGCATTTCACAGGTAGGCCGCGTGGGTCCACAGACTCTTGCGCAGCTCAATAAGTTGAGCGGAACAGAGTCGACGGCAGTACCTGCGTCTTCATCCGCGACCGTGGATCAATTACAATCAATGATTCAGGCGTTACAAGCGCAAATTCAGGCATTGCAGAACCAAGCCCGTTAAGAAGCCGATCTGCATTGACAAAAATCCCCTCGAGGGGATTTTTGTTATGCGAGCAGGTCGGAAGCGAATGAGAGTGAGGGTTCTTTGAGGATGATCAGCGCGGTGAAATAGATGACGATGGCGAGCGCGAGTAGGACAAGAACCGGCCACTGAAGCGGCGAAAGCGCGACGACGGCCGCCGCGCTGATAAGCGAGGCGAGCAGGATCTTGCCGAGCTTGTTCGCGACTTTGAACGGCACGACCGAATCCATCTTGTTCCAGATGAATGCGTTGGCAAGGATCTGCGTGACAAGCGTGGAAAGCGAGCAGCCGACGATGCCCCAGACCGGAATCAGGAGAAAATTAAAAATGACATTGCCGATGGCGCCGATGAGCGAGAACTGGATGAATTTCTTCTGCTGGTTCCGCGAAAGAAGCGCGTTACTGACGATGACGGACGGGAAGATGATCAGCAGAGTCGGCAAGAGCACCTGGAACGATCCGATGGCCGGAAGATATTGCGCGCCGTAGAGGAGCGTGATGATGCCGGTGCTCAGCGGCAGACCGACGATGGCGGTTGGGATGGCGACAAAAAGCGAGGCGACGGCTGATTTTTCCAGAAGCGAGCGGAACCGCGGCGTGTGCTCATCGGAGGAAAGTTTGGAAAGGACCGGGAACATGCTTGCGGCGAAAAGCGCGGCCAGCGTGTAGAGAAGCTGGATCGGTTTCTGCGCGGCGGAGTAATAGCCGATTTCCGCCGGCGTCCGCATCCAGCCGAGCATGATAAGGTCGGTATTGATCATGATGGCGCCGAGGAAGCTGGCGAAGGCGAAGGGAAGGGATGAGGAGAGGATCGGTTTGATCAGCGAAGCATCGAAGTGGCTGATGAGCGTGGTGACGTACCGCCACATGACCGCGAGGATGAACAGAAGGCCGATGCCGGTGCCGATGACGTACGCGTAGGCGAGCGAGGTGCTGGTCGGGGATTTCAGCAGGGCGTAAAAACCGACGCCGGTGATGAACGCATTCGTGAGAATCTCATTGAGCGCTTCCCATTGCATGCTTTCCATCGCCCGGCTGATGGCGAAACCGAAGTTGCGCAGGCTGTCGAAGATCAGCAGCAGCGCGATGATCGGCAGCAGCGCGCGGGTCTCGGGAATCGTGGTGAGATACGGCGAGAGGAACATCAGCGCCGCGCCGCAGACGACCAGAAGCCCCGACTTCAGGAAAAAGGCGGTCGAGAAGTACCGGTTGCTGGCGGTGATGTCCCGTGCGGATTCCCGGGTGACGATGGCGCTGATGCCGATATCGGAGAAGATCAGAAGAAAGGCGACGAGCGTGGTGGCATAGGAAAAGGCGCCCCAGCTTTCCGGTCCGAGGATGCGGGCCGCGAAGATGACCAGCGCGGTGCGGAGCAGGCGGCCGCCGATCTGTCCGGAAAAAAGCCACACGGTGTTTTTGGCGATCGTCTGTTTCTGCGACCGGTTCTCAAACAAAAACTGTTTTATTTTCGAAAACATATGATGCCGCGCGCCTAGTCGTGGTTGGTCACCAGGAATTTGATCGTGCGGATGATGATGACGAGATCGAGGAGGAGCGAATTGTTCTTGATATAGTAGATGTCGTACTGGAGTTTCTGGTAGGCGTCGGTGGCGGATGCGGCATAGCGGTAGTTGATCTGCGCCCAGCCGGTGATGCCCGGCTTGGTCAGGTGGCGGAGGTCGTAGTAGGGAAGTTCTTTGCGGAGTTTCTCCACGAATTCGGGCCGCTCCGGCCGCGGACCGACGAATGACAATTCGCCGCGGATGATGTTGTAGAGCTGCGGCAGTTCATCCAGATGGGACTTGCGGAGGATGTTGCCGAACCAGGTGACGCGCGGGTCGTTGAAGTAGTTCGCCCATTGCGGACCGTCCTTTTCGGCATCGGCGCGCATGGTGCGGAATTTCCAGATGGTGAATTCCTGTTCGTTCCGGCCGACGCGGCGCTGCGAGAAGAACGCGGACCCCGGCGAGGTGAGCTTGATGATGACCGCGATCAGGGCGAGCAGCGGCAGCAGGACGACGCCGAGGAGCAGTGCGAGAAGCCGTTCGATCGGATTGCTGACGGATTCGTAGATTTTGTGTTTCGTGGAAAGATTTTCCAGGAACCAGACCTCTTCCAATTCCGCGAGCGGCACTTTCTGGAATACGATCTCGTACATGCGCGCGAGGTCGACGATTTCCACGCCGAGGACGAGGCATTTGTAGATGAGCTTCGCCGACTTGGCGTCCTTCTTGATGTGGGCGGGGATGACGATCGTGGTGATGTTTTCGCTCAGAATGATCTGGGCGAGGTGGTTGAATTCCTTGTCATGCAGACCCTCTTTCATCCAGGTGCCGACGCGATAGCCAAGCTGTGGATTCTGCTGAAGGTAGTCCACGATTTCCTGCGCGGTCTGGTTTGCGCCGACCAGGAGGATATGGTTGGTCGCTTCGGACCGGCCGAGCAGTGCGTTGAAAAGCGTGCGCCAGAGATAGTTCACGCAGCCGAACACGAGCACGAAGATGCCGAGGTTCGTTTTCGGCGTGATCGCGAAGCTCGGATTGGCATAGAAAAAGAGCGCGGTCAGAAGGATATTGACGAGTGTGGTGTACCAGAACCGCTTCTCGAATTCGAAATTATTCTTCAGTCCCTGGAGATCGTACAGGCCGGCGATGTAGAAGATGACGATCCAGAAGATGAAGATGATGGTGAACGGTTGGACATGGGCGTTGATGAATTCCGCGTAGAAAAATTTGCCGTAGCGGAACCACAGCGTGAGAAGCAGCGAGGCATAGAGGATGCCGATATCGCCGATGATGAGCGTAAGTTGTTTGAAGCGGGAGCCGTTATTCATACCCCTATTGCACTGAGATGATCTTTGTTATACTAATATAACACGAAGTCGTCGCAATAAATAACATTAATTTATATGAACAAAGAATACTTTTTACCGGTGAGTATTTTGGTGGCAGCAATATTAATCGCGGGTGCGGTGCTTTACAGCGCGAGTATGTCCGGCGCTCCGGGCAGTGCCGGGACTGCGGGGACGCAGCCGACCGTGGTGACCAGCGATATTTTGAAAGTGAACAACAATGACGTGGTGCTCGGCGACGTGAACGCGCCGGTGACCGTCGTTGAATACAGCGATTACCAGTGCCCGTTCTGCGGACGCTTCTTCACCCAGACCGAACCGCAGATTCAGGACGCCTATGTGAAGACCGGCAAGGTGAGATTCATCTACCGCAACTTCCCGTTCCTGGGTCCGGAGTCGGTTGCCTCCGCGAATGCGGCTGAATGCGCGAAAGATCAGGGCAAGTTCTGGGAATATCACGATGCGCTCTTCACGACCGAGATCGCCGACGGACAGGAGAACAGCGGCAATCTGACGAGGTCGTTGTTCATGAGTCTGGCGACGAAGCTGGGCATGGATACGACGCAGTTCGGTTCCTGCCTGGACAGCAACAAGTACGCGAGCAAAGTCCAGAGCGATTACAGCAATGCGAAGAGCATCGGCGTGCAGGCGACCCCGACCTTCTTCGTGAACGGCACCAAGCTCGAAGGCGCGTTGCCATACGATCAGTTCCAGTCA
>JAGWKK010000049.1 GCA_028865335.1 Patescibacteria group bacterium
CACGTCGAATAATCGTTATCCAATACCACCGGATACTGGATGCCGAATTTCTTCACCGCAGCCGCGACATTGTCATATTGTTTCTCAAAATCAAATTCCGGCGTATGGATGCCGACAATCTCCAGGCCCTCGTCCTTGTACTTCCGGTACCACGCATTCAGGTACGGAATCGTCCGCTGGCAGTTGATGCAGCTGTACGCCCAGAAATCCAGAAGGATCACCTTGTTCCCCACCAGATCTTTCAGCGAGAACGGGTTGGCGTTGATGAATCCGTCCGGCGTGGAAATATCAAGCGCGCGCGGATACAGCATGGATTTCTTGGTGATCCGATCCTGTGTCGTCTGCACGGCGATCGCCGGCGTTGACGAAGCGGGTACGGTCAGCGGAATCGCAATCGGTCCCTGCGAAGCAGTCGGACTTGTTTTCATCGAATTCAGATAGTAAATCGCACCGACGATCAGGACGAGCACGACCATGAGAATATACGAGCGATATCGTTCCATAGTTAGCGGAGGAAGAATGAATTAAGCACCTGGAAATTGGCGATCAGGCTGAGGTTCTGGGTGAACGCCAAAATCCCCAGGATCACCAGGAAGATGCCGAAGAGAATATCAAGATAGACGACGTATGCAGCGATGCGGTTCAGCAATGCCGCAGCGGGAGCCGCGAACGCGCCGACTACCAGAAACGGCACGCCCAGACCTACCGAATATGCAAAGAGCAGCGCGAATGCCGATCCCGGATGCGCCGCCGCAAGGCCCAGAATACCGCCCAGCACCGCGCCGACGCACGGAGTCCACCCGGCGGCGAACGCGGCGCCGAACGCGAATGACGTGAGATATTTGGAATGGAACGTATGCGTCACGCGGAATGCGTGTTCCTGCTGGAGAAATTGCGGCTTGATCAGCCCCATCAGAAACAGTCCGAAGAATATGATGATCGCTCCGCCGATGCGGGAAAGCCAGAGCTGTACGCTATACGCAGCCGCGATCAGCACCGTATTGAGCAATACGCCCAAGAGCGCGAACACAACCGAGAAACCGAGTACGAAGAAAGCGCTGTTCAGAAAGATCGCCTTGCGGTTCTCCGCATAATTCTGCAAAGACGAGCCGGCAAGATACGCAAGAAATCCCGGAATGATCGGGAGGACGCACGGCGAAAGAAAGGAAATCAGTCCGCCGACGAATGCGAAATAAAAAGAGATCATTGCAGATGACTATGCTGACCGCCGCGAAAGCAACGCTTTCATGCGGTCCAAAAGTGAGGAAGGAAAGGAATCGATCAGCAGCGCGGAAGCCGCACCTAACAAACCGATATCCCGTACGAGAAAATCAGCGACATCAACGCTCAGCATGACCGTCAGCAGATGGATCGTCCCAACCAGCGCTCCCACCCATTCCAATTGCGGAATCAGCAGCATGATCGCCACCGCCACATCCAGCATTGCGGTTTCCTGCATGAACGCCGCCGGAGAACCCGGGACCAGCGCGGCCGCCCAGGGACGCACCAATGCAAACCACCCCAGCGGGTCCTGGAGAATCATCATCCCGATCCAGAAGAAAGTGATTGAAAGCCCGATTCGTAAGACCCACGATGCAGATTTATGCATATGAATAAGTATATCACCCATTATACCGCCGCCGGGCCGCTCCCGCCATCAACTTGCCCGACGCGTCGATGAGGCAGCCAGGGACGCTTCCACCAGCCGGCGCGGCGCTCCTTGAAAAGCAGATGATCCACGGTGAATACCTCCGGCTGGACGATCAGATTAAGCGAAATGCCGTAGAGCATCAGATGCGGCCAGACCAATTCACGGAAATACAGCAATGAAAGCGTGATATAGAACAGACTGATCGCCACCGTAAGGCGCATCTCAAAACCGAAAATGATGAAAAGGCCGATCGCCAGTTCCGACAGACCCGCGCCGAGCACCACCAAGAGAGGATCCGACGGGAAAAGCCAATGGAATTGCGTCAGGTGCCAATCGGTCACGACGCGCACCGTGAGATCGGGATGCAGGAATTTCACATTCACCGCCGCATACGACAACGCGAGACCGTAGAAGACGCGGACGATGCTCGTGCCGTATTGTTCCCAGGTGCTGAAGAGCTTCCGCGGTCCGAAAAGCAGGCCGTCAAGCGACCACTTCCGCATTCCGAAGAGGAGTAAAACGATTATTTCACCCAGATAATTCAGATACGTCATCAGATACAGACCGAACACGAAGAATCCGATCGTGAAAAGAACCAGTGCGAGCAGGCCGGCGAATTCCGTGAGAAAACCGAGCGCGATCAGCCCGCTGCACAGAAAGAGCACGCCGCGCATCACCGCCGGCCACGGCATCTGTTGCAGCACGAGCTCAGGACCCAGGAAGCTCCAGCTCAATGCGGAATAGAAAAACGCTGCGGCGATCGCCGCGCGGACAAAAAGAGGGCCATACGGCGCCAGGCGCTCGATCGCCTGATGGAATCGCCGGCCCCAAGCGGATTCCCTGAAAAAATAATTCGCCGCCAAAAGCGCGAGAACGCCGATGACGACTTCAAGTGTGATCCGCACGTTATTCGGATTACGGAGCGCATCCAGCGCGTGCGCGCTGAATGGAGTGGCGAGCTGCTGCCAGAAATAATCCCGCGGGACCACGTACGCCTCATGCGCCGAGGCGATCTGCGCAAGTCCCAGAAAAAGCAGAACGGATCCGCCGAGATATCGAAGAAGCTTCATATCTCTTCAGTATACAATATCTCAGAGTTTCGCCAGATCCAGCGTCTTATCGATCCTGATCTGTTTGACGAACTCAGGCACGTGACTTACGAGAATCATCGCTCCCTGATATTTCTCCAATGCCTGCGCGATGATCGGAATGTGGCGGAAATTGATGTGGTTGGTCGGCTCGTCCAGAATCAGCAGCCCCGGTTTCTGCAGCACCAGCCGCGCGAACGCGACCAGTCCTTTCTGGCCTTCCGAGAGTTTGCCGATTTTCGTCCGGAACACCTCCTCATCCAAAAGGAATCCGGCCGCGATGGACCGCAGACGCTCCTCCGTCATGTTCCAATCCTCGGTATCGCGCGTGACCGCCACCAACGACTCCCGGACCGTGTCATCAAAATTCAATGTGGAGAAATCCTGGCGATAGTAGCCGATTCTGACACCCTTCGTGATATGCTCGCCTTTCGCATGGCCGCTCGCGAGCTTTTCCAGCAACGTCGTCTTGCCGATGCCGTTCGGGCCGGTCAGCAACAACCGCTCGCCGCGCTTCAGGATCACTTCCACTTTTTTCGTCACCGGCTTATGGCCGCTCATCACGCCCACCGACGTCAGTTCCAGAAGCTGTCCGCTGATATCCTCCTGGCACGGAATGAAGAATTGGCGGATGGTGCGGTCTTCCTGGCGGACCTCCACGGTCTCCTCTTCCAACTCCTCGATCTTCTCGCGCATTTTCCGCGCGACGTCGCGCATGTGGCCGCCTTTCTGCGCGAAGAAACTCGCCTGCTCCTTGCGGTTCGCGATATCTTTCGCCAGGCGGACATTCTTCATCCGCTCGCGTTCAATCCGGTTCTGGATCTCCTTCACCACGTCGAAATAGTCCCCGACATACTGCTCCACTTTTTTCGTGAAGACGTCCAGGTACAGCACCCCGTGCGTGAACGCGTTCAAAAAATCCGCGTCATGGGAAATGACGATGCAGTTCTTCTTATAGTCCACCAGAAACTTGGTCAGGTGTTCGATACCGGCGTGATCCAGATTGTTCGTCGGCTCGTCAAGCAGCAATACGTCCGGATCCTGGATCAGTGCGGACGCGAGCAGAAGCCGCGCCTGCTGGCCGCCGGAAAAGGCATCGATCTTCTTGTCATGCGGCGCTTCAAGATTGACCACCGCAAGCACCTTGTCGATCCGCGGATCGATATCGTAGATCTTGCGGTTGAAGCGCTTCTCAAAGAATTCGCGCAGGGTCAGCTGGAGCTCATCGCGCGGAATTACCTGACGGGCCGTCGCGATGGTCAGTCCTTCGCTTACCGTCACCGATCCCGATTCGGGCT
This sequence comes from Patescibacteria group bacterium, assembly GCA_028865335.1. Classification (GTDB taxonomy): domain Bacteria; phylum Patescibacteriota; class Minisyncoccia; order UBA6257; family 02-FULL-45-10c; genus REEB48. Next base: position 4,038 of record JAGWKK010000049.1, read on the forward strand.
TCAATGCGCCGGTCAGCAGCTGGAAAATGGTCGTCTTTCCGGCGCCGTTCTGTCCCATCAACGCCATCTTGGATCCTTCGCGGATTGAAAAATCCGCCTCCTGCAGGATGGGTTTATTGTGGCCGTATTCGAACGACACCTTATTGAATCTGATGATCACTTCTCCTTTCGCCATACCGATTTAAAATACCATAAAAAGAATCATCTTTCCACCCTCTGGCCCGATGTGCAAATAATACTTGCAGGAAAAACATCTTCGCCCTATACTCATGGCAGTCCTTCTGATTAAGAGGAATCATGAACCCGCCTAAAACCCCGCTGATCGTTTTGCCTCCCGTGTACGAACTTCCGTTCCGCATGTGGCGCTGGTGCAGGCTCTCTGAGGTTTGCGCCGCGGTGCCGGCTAATGCGCGCCTTGCAGGCATGAGATTCAAGCCGACGCCGGAAGAGTTGGTGAGCAACTTCGCAGAGTTGGTACGACTCAACCTCGTGCCCGATGGCATCAAGGACACGAAACACGAACCGGAGCCGGTGAAGGTATTCCGCTACTCCGTCGACGGCGAGGGAATGTCCGGAACTTATGTTCCCCTGGATATACTCAAAAATTCGCGGATCGTGCATACGCATCCGCGTCCATCCCCTTTCCAGCTGGATATTCCGACCCCTTACCCGCGCAGACTGTTCGTCCGGTCGGACTGGGCGCTGGATACACTGGCCGCAATCCGGCGCGGGGCGACTCAAATCAGGCACGTCTCCAGCCTCGGCCTTTGGGGGAAACCCAAAGGAAAGCGCGCATCGTTCAGCATCATCTTGAATGATCTCTGGGACCACGGTGCCTAGTATCGACATATCCGACTTCGGTCGGATATTTTTATACGCAAAATTGTTATGATGCTTATATGGCCTATTTCGTCTATATGCTGCGCTGTACCGATGGATCGCTCTATACCGGCATCGCCACTGATGTCCAGCGGCGATTCCGGGAGCAT
>JAGWKK010000009.1 GCA_028865335.1 Patescibacteria group bacterium
CGGCGGCGTTCGCCGAGTGCGCGCGGGCGCTGGTGTCCGGCGGACGGCTGGTGTTGGTGTTGAATCATCCCGCATTCCGGATCCCGAAAGAGAGTTCCTGGGGCTGGGACGAGAAAATGAAAATACAATATCGCCGCGTGGACCGGTATCTTTCCGAGCTTCGCTCAAAGATCATGATGCACCCTTCGACAGGCTCAGGACGAGCTCCGGGCAGAGACGCTGGCGAATATACAGTTTCGTTCCACCGGCCGCTGCAATATTATTTCAAGGCGCTGCAGAAGAACGGATTCATGGTATCGCGGCTGGAGGAATGGGAATCGCACCGGAAAAGCGAAAAAGGCCCGCGCGCGGAGGCGGAAGACCGGGCGCGTAAGGAAATCCCGATGTTCCTCTGCCTGGAAGCGGTGAAAAAATAACGTCATGAAAAAGAAGGATATCCTGATTCTGATCATCGTTGTCGCGTCAGCGGTCCGGCTGTTCGGGCTTTCGCGCGGCGATACCGTGAGCGACGAAGTGTTCATGGCGTTCCGCGGACTCGGGATGGTTGATTTCAATGAGGCGCCGGTGCAGACGACCCCGTGGGAGTGGTTCGATCCGCTCGCACATCCGGAGCAGGGAGGAAGGCCGTGGTGGACTGATCTGTCCATGCATGACCATCCGTGGGGCGTGCCGCTGATCCAGCACCTGTCCATGGCGATGTTCGGCGAAAGTACGTTCGGTTTCCGCCTGCCGTCGGCGTTGCTCGGCATCTTGTCGGTGTATGTCCTGTACCGGATCGGGACACTTCTCTATGGCGAAGAGATCGGCCTGGTCGCCGCCGCGGTGATGGCGGTCACGGTGAACAGCGTCTATATTTCGCGCATCGGCTTGCAGGAAGCATATGTGATTTTCATGATGCTGCTCGGCTGGCTGTATTTCATCAAGGCGCTCAGAACGAATCCGAAATATCTCTGGTGGGTCGGAGTGATCATCGGCCTTGGGACGGAAATGAAATATACTGCGCTGATCATGGTGCCGTGGTTCGTCGCGTATCTTCTGATCGCCCGCCGCGATCTGTTCCGCTCCAAATATCTCTGGTGGGGGATCGGTTCGGCGCTGGCGCTGGTGAGTCCGTCGGTCACCTACAACGTGATGATGTACCGGACGATGGGACATTTCGATTTCCAGTTCGCGCATATTTTCCACCAGAACGTCGATGCATGGCAGGTGGCTCCCGGAAAGGATATCGGATCGCTGGCTGACCGGCTGAAAGAATATATTCCCCGCATAATCCAGAGCAATTCATGGCTGTTTCTGCTTGCTGCGGCCGCTGCGCTTGCGGGATGGTTTGCGGGAGCGGTGCGGAAGACGCGTGAGACGCTCGAGCGCCATGGCCTTCTTGCGACCGGCCTGGTATTCGTGGCGATGCTAATCGTGCTCGTCGGCCCGGGATACCGGTTTCTGACGATGCTGACTCCGTTTCTAGCGCTCGCCGCGGCGATATTTTGGTGGCGCGTGTGGCAGCGGTTTTCCCGATGGCGGACGATGCTGATGGCTGCCGCCGCGCTTTTCATGCTTTTTGAACTTGCCTACACCGTCAATAACCAGATCGACTATTATCCGGTCGGGCCGAATCCGTGGTTCTCGTCCAACATCCGCTACGAGAATTACAATTGGGGCTATAACCAGCTGGATGAGTACCTGCAGCAGGAATTCGGCGACAAGATGCCGGGCGTGACGTTCGATGTGAAGTATCAGTTTCTGGAAAATCTGCGGGATCAGGCGCTCGCGGACGATCAGGTGAAGGGATTGGATCCGTATCCGGCGCTGATCGTATATGAGGGGAATTTCGACGGCGGTGCGAAGCTCTGGGTGTTGGACCGCTGGAACGCGTACCATGCCTGGCCGATCATTGACCTGCAGACCTACTACCAATATCTCCAGCAGAACGGATTTGATTATGTGCAAAAGAGCGGATTCAAGGAACTGTATTTCATTGAGGCGACCGACTGGGTGCCGCCGGGCGATCTGGGCGTGCTGACCCAAGGACAGGAAACGGATATCAAAAATCCCGAGGGCGATGTGGTGTTTAAGATTTATAAAACCCAAGTATAAGAAAAGCGCCATTTTTTGGCGCTGAGAAGTCATTGTTTTTTTGATGTCGCAGTCCGTGGTGGCGGGAATCGGGGAGAGATGCTTGATGCGCATCCGGATTCGTCATCGTCATCGTACCATTTGCCCCCGTTGATTGCTTTTATCGGCCGGTCCTCGCTTGATGTTCCGCCGATTTTGATTTCTTTCATCCGGCTACCCCTCTTTCCCAGGATAGATTACTTACGTTATAATAACATGCATACAAAAAGAATCAATGATAACTTTTAAAGTTATAAAAAAATCCAGGAAAAGCAAAGCACGGCTGGGCGTTTTGAAGACGCCGCACGGGACCGTGCAGACGCCGGCGTTCGTGCCGGTGGCGACGCAGGCGGCGGTGAAGGCGATGACCAGCGAGGATGTGCTGCGCACGAACACGCAGATGCTGATCACCAACACGTTCCACCTGCATATCCGGCCGGGCGAAAAGACGGTGAAGGCCGCCGGCGGAATCCAGAAGTTCATGAATCTGCCGAAGCCGTTCATGACGGACTCGGGCGGGTTCCAGGTGTTCAGCCTGGGATTCGGCAAGGATTTCGGGATGGGAAAGATGCTGAAGAACAAATCCGCCGAGCAGATCACCACCGGCCAGCAGCCGAAACTGCTGAAGATTTCCGAAAGGGGCGTGCTGTTCCGCGCGTATACCGACGGCCGGGAAATGTTCCTGGGCCCGAAGGAATCCATCAGAATCCAGGAAGCGCTCGGCGCGGACATCATTCTCGCGTTCGACGAATGCACGTCGCCGATCGCGGATCACGAATACACGAAGCGATCCATGGAGCGGACGCACCGCTGGGCGGATGTCTGTCTGCGGGAGAAGAAATCGCGTCAGGCACTGTACGGCATCGTGCAGGGCGGCAAGTTCAAGGATCTGCGGATCGCAAGCGCGAAGTTCATTGGATCGCGGCCGTTTGACGGCTTCGCGATCGGCGGGGAATTCGGCGACGACAAGAAGATCATGACGAAGATGCTCCGCTGGGTGATGCAGGAACTGCCGGAAGAGAAGCCGCGGCATCTGCTCGGCATCGGATACCTTGAGGACATGCCGAAGATTATCGCGGAAGGCGTGGACACTTTCGACTGCATCGTGCCGACGCATTATGCGCGGCGCGGCGTGGCGTTCACGTCGGTGGGCGAGCTGAACATGATGAACACGAAATTTCTCAACGACCGCAAACCGCTGGATCCGAAATGCGGCTGCGAGGTCTGCGCCAATGGTTACACGCGGAGCTACATCACGCATCTGCTGAAGGCGCGGGAGATCACGCCGCTGCGATTGCTTACGTTCCACAATCTTTTCTTTTTCAACCAGTATGTCGCGTCACTCCGCGATGCGGTCAGACGCGGGAAGCTATGATGCCGTTTGAAGGATTGCTCGCCGCGTATGATTTCCGGTTTCCTGAGTCGGCGATAGCGCAGGAGCCGGCATCGCCGCGTGACGCGGCTCGCTTGCTGATCTATGACCGCGCCACGAAGAAGGCGTCTTTTGATGTGTTTTCCCGCATCGGCGATCATCTGCCGAAAGGCGCGGTGCTGGTGATGAATGATACGAAGGTGCTGCCGGCGCGGCTCTGGGTGCGCAAACCGACGGGCGGCAAGGCGGCGATCATCTATTTGGATCAGGCGAGGGGATTGATGAAGGTGATGGCCGACCGGAAACTGAATCCCGGATCCGTCCTCCGATTGACGCCGAAGCTTTCGTTCCGCGTGGTCAGACAGGAGGAGAAATTCTACTATCTCCGGCCGTCATTCCCGATGAGCCGGCTGTTCGCGGTGCTGGAACGATACGGCCATACGCCGATTCCGCCGTACATCAAGCATTCGCCGCTGGACGAAGCGAAGCTTCGCGAAAAATATCAGACGGTGTTCGCGCGGGTGCGCGGTTCGGTGGCCGCCCCGACGGCATCTCTGCATTTCACGAAGCGCCTTCTGCGCACTCTCAAAAAGCGCGGCATCCGGATCGCATTCGTGACGCTCCATGTGAATATCGGAACGTTCGCGCCGCTGACCGAGGATCAGGCGCGCTCCGGTAAACTGCACGAAGAATGGTATGTGATTGACCGGAAAACCATTGCAGAGCTGGAGAAGGCGAAGAAGAGCGGCTGCCCGGTCATCGCGGTGGGCACGACCGCGGTCAGGACTCTGGAATCCGCCGCGGACGCATCCGGAAAACTGAAACGGCTCACGGGCACGACGGATCTGTTCATCCGCGAAGGATACCGGTTCCGGTTCGTCGACGGACTGATCACCAATTTCCACGTGCCCAAATCAAGTCTGCTGATGCTGGTCGCCGCGCTGACCGGCCGGGCGAAACTGCTGGAGCTGTACCGGAAAGCGATCCGGAAAGGATTCAAGCTGTTTTCATTCGGCGACGGGATGCTTGTCCGGTGATTATTCTTGCGATTCGGGACCGGATGGAGTAGATTGGAATCAATTCGTTGAAAGGAGAATGCGGAGATGAGGCATATACAGCCGCCCGATTTCTATATCGGCCAATGGCGGCAGACCGGACATTTCAAGATCACGACGGACGAAGACGTCGATGTCGGCTGGTATACCGTTTTCATCAATGAACAGGACGGCTGTCCGGGTATCCGGATGGATTTCGAGAACGCGGAACACCCGATCATCGGATGGGAGGAACGCCCGGTATTCGATGACCGGCAGCACGCGTGCCGATACATCGCCTGCTGGGCGAATAACCGGTGGAATTGCCTGCGGGTCGAACAATACTATCCCAATCGCATCATACTGAAGCGGAATGTCGGGTTCCGGCTGTGGCTGGTCCTGAAGTTTCCCCTCCTCACGCGGTATGATCAGGAGATCAAACTGATAGTTCCCCGATAAGGCGCAGTACGCGCCTTTTTTGTTTGCAGGAGGGATTTGGGCGAGGGGGAAAACCGCGCTATACTGATGCATATATGAAACTTCCGGTTGTTTTGGCCGTTCTCTGCGGCGTTATGGCTTTCGGCCTTCCGGTTTTTGCCAAAACGGTTCCGCCGGCGGACGCGCAGCTCATCACGGTCACCGCGGGGGATTTAGGCGTTTCGGACGTCGGCCTGTTGCCGACGAACCCGTTTTATTTTCTGAAAGAATGGCGGCGGAATATGCAACGGGCGTTCGCGTCCGGTCCGCTGGCGAAAGCGAATGTCGAATTGGGGATCGTCAATGAAAAAGCGGCCGAGGTCGCTGCGGTGGTGGCTTCGGGAACGGATGACGCGAACGGGATAAACCAGGCGCTCCGCAATTACCGTGATGAACAGGGAATGATGCAGGCCGCGCTGAATGATCTGCCGGATCAGGCCGGTCCTGATCGCGAAGCATTCCTCTCGTCCGCCGCAGTCGCTTTCATGAATCACGAGCGGCTCCTCGACAGCATCGCCGGACAATTTTCAGATCGGAAATCAGCGGGTGACGTGGTGAGCGGAACACAGACGATGCTGGAACTCTCCATCGGAGAAGCGCTCGCCAAGGACGGCGCTGATGCCTTTACGGCGAAACTGGAAACGGCGCTGACGGCCGTGAAAGGCGGAAGCCTGAAGAATATCTACGCCGCCGCGGTGCTCGCACGGATCCATGAATCGGCTCCTTCAGACGCGCAGCAGGCGCTTGCGCAGGCGTACAATCGTTTCATGCAAAAGGGCCAGGCCGATCTGCAGATGCTGTTGAATCAGGCCGATCTGCAGACCCTGCAGGATTCGCTCAAGCAGCTTCCGGCGCAATCGGCTGAACGGGCGATGGTCGGCGAAAAAATATTCGAGAAGCAGAAGGAATCGTTGACGAATCCATCTCTGACTTTGATGCCCATGATGGCGAAGCCGGCGCAGGCGGTACCGGACTGCAATGGGTTTAAGCAGCAGCTTTCGGCTCTCTGGAGTTCGTTCGCGAAGGGAAGTGTCACGAATCAGGAATACGCCGGCCGGTATGCCGATCTCAAGGGCCGCTATGACCAATGCGTCGCCGCGGCTGCGACTTCATCGACGCCTTCATCGGGGAAATAATTTCCACCCTATGACCTTACGCACTTCCGAGTCCCGACATGACAAATCCCTGACTTTTTATTGTTTTTCGCCCGCGGTCATGGCGGCGACGTTCACGATCGAATTCCTGCTGCTGATCTATACGTTCATCCGGTATCGCATGACGGAATTCGGCCGGTTGGTGATGCTGACGCTGTTCTGCCTCGGCACGTTCCAATTGGCGGAATTTCAGATCTGCGCGAACAGCGTTCCGGAGTTCTGGTCCCGCGTCGGATTCATCGTCATCACGCTGCTGCCGCCGCTCGGCATCCATCTGATATCGCTGATCACCGGCCGCCGCCATTATATCGTTTTCTCCTACACGCTTGCGTTCCTGTTCGGCACGATCTTCCTTTTCGCGCCGTATGCGATCACCGGCGCGGTCTGCGGCGGGAACTACATCATTTTCAATACGGCTCAGCCGCTCGCGTGGACCTATGGCATGTATTATTTCGGATTTCTGTTCCTCGGCATCTGGGAAGCGCTGGAGGATATAAAGGGAGCGTCCCGGCAGGATTTTCCGCTGCGGCTGTGGATGATCGCCGGATACCTGTCATTCATGGTGCCGATGGATATCGTGTACTTCATGGTGCCGGCGGCGCGGGCGGCGATTCCTTCCATCATGTGCGGGTTTGCGCTGACATTCGCGTTTCTGCTCGGCTTCGTGATTGTTCCGCGGTTCCATCGCGTCCGTCAATTAAAAGGAGTACGATAAGGATATGGGTCTTGTCGATGATCTGAAAGGTTTCATCAAAGGCGACGTGCTCGCGGATGACGCGACGCGCGCGCAGTACAGCCACGACGCGAGCCTGTTTGAAATCAGGCCGCAGGTGGTGGTGGAGCCGAAAGACGTGGAGGATATCCAAGAGGTGGTGAAATACGTCACGGAAAAGAAGGAACGCGGCGAAACGATCTCCATCACCGCCCGATCCGGCGGAACGGATATGACCGGCGGCGCGCTGACCGAATCCATCGTGCTGGAATTCTCCAAGTACTTCAACCGCATCAGGAATGTGAGTAATTTTTCCGCAGTGGTGGAGCCGGGCGTGTATTACCGCGATTTTGAAAAGGAGACGCTCAAGCAGGGCCTGCTGCTGCCGTCCTATCCGGCGTCGCGCGAAATTTGCGCGCTGGGCGGGATGATTGCGAACAATTCCGGCGGAGAGCTGACCCCGGCATACGGCAAGACGGAAAAATATGTGTATGGATTGAAGGCGGTGTTGAGCGACGGGAAGGAATATGTCATCAAGCCGCTCGACAAGAAAGAACTGCAGGCGAAGATAAAGGAGCCGACATTCGAAGGGAAGCTTTACAAGCAGACCTACGACCTGATCAAGGCGCATAGTAAGGTGATCCAAGCGGCGAAGCCGGATGTGACCAAGAATTCAGCCGGCTACGCGCTGTGGAATGTCTGGGACGGCGAGACGTTTGATCTGACGAAGCTGTTCGTGGGCTCGCAGGGGACGCTGGGCATCGTGACCGAGATCAAAGTGCATCTGATCAAGCCGAAGGCGCATTCGAGGATGGTGGTCATTTTCCTGCGCAATATGGACGGGCTGCTGCCGATTGTCAACGCGGTCCGCGCGTTCCATCCGCAGAGTTTCGAATCATATGACGACAACACGCTGAAGCTCGCCATCCGGTTCATTCCGGATCTCATCAAGATCCTCAAGCCGAAGCACATGCTGAAGCTCGCGTGGGAATTCCTGCCGGAGGCGAAAATGGCGCTGACCGGCGGTTTTCCGAAACTCGTGATGCTCGCGGAGTTCGCGGGTGATGACGAACAGGCGCTGGATGCCACCATGGAACAGGTCGCCGGAAAGCTGAAGGAGATCAGGGCGAACTACCGCGTGATCCACGATAAGGACGAGGCGGAGAAATACTGGGTGATCCGTCGTGAGAGCTTCAATCTGCTGCGCAAGCATGTGAAAGACAAACGGACGGCGCCGTTCATCGACGACTTCATCGTCAGCGTTGACAAGATGCCGGAGTTCCTGCCGAAACTGAACGCGATCATGGCGAAGTATCCGATTTTCTACACGATCGCGGGACACGTCGGCGACGGCAACTTCCACATCATCCCGCTGATGAACCTGTCGGATCCGAAGTCCAAGGAGATCATCAAAAATCTTTCCGAGGAAGTGTATTCGCTGATCATCAGATACAAGGGATCCATCACAGCCGAACACAACGACGGACTGATCCGCACGCCGTATCTGGAAAAGATGTACGGCAAGGAGGTCTACGGACTGTTCGAGGAAGTGAAGGACATTTTCGATCCCCTGGACATCTTCAATCCGAAGAAAAAAGTCCGCGGCGACCTGAAATACGCGTTCGATCATCTGGTGAAATCATAATCATGGCATATCGGCCGGTGGGATTGCTCATCTTGGACGGCTTCGGCTTGTCCGCTGAAAAAGAGGGGAATGCGGTGGCGCTGGCGAAGACGCCGCATCTGGATGCGTTGAGTCGCGGATACCGCGGTACGGCACTGCAGGCATCCGGCATCGAAGTCGGATTGCCCTGGGGCGAAATGGGAAGTTCCGAAGTAGGTCATACCAATCTGGGTGCCGGTACGGTGGTCTATCAGAGCCTTCCGCGGATCGACCGGGCCGTTGAAGACGGATCATTTTTCGCTCTGCCGGCGTGGAAAAGCGCGGCGGATCATGCGCGCGAACATCGGGGCGCGATCCATCTCACGGGATTGGTTTCCAACGGCGGCATACACTCGGCAATCAGCCATCTTTTCGCGGCACTGGACGCGTTGAGGAAATTGCAGTTTGACGGCGAGGTGCTGGTCCATATGATCACGGACGGACAGGATACGGCGCCGAAATCGGCGGAAAAATTCCTCGCGATGCTGCGGGAAAAAATCGCGCCGATGAAGAACGTATCGGTCGCGACGGTAATGGGAAGATATTATGCGATGGACAAGAACGAAAACTGGAGCCGGACGGAACAGGCGTATCTGTGCCTGACGCGCGGCGAAGGGAATCCGGTCGCTTCAGCGGAGCAGGCGATTGCCGACGGATACGCGGCGGGGCTGACCGACGAGACGCTGAAGCCCTCGGTCGTCATCAGGGACGGACAGCCGATCCGGAGGATTCAGGCGGGGGATGCGGTGATTTTTTTCAATTTCCGCGCCGACCGCATGCGCCAGTTGACGGCGGCATTTGCGGACCCGGCATTCAGTCATTTCAAATGCTCGTTCATTCCCGATCTGCAGCTGATGTCATTGACAGATTACGGCATCGCGTCCGACCGGTTGCTTCCGGTATTCGCGCCGCAGATCATCACGCATCCGCTTGCGCGCGTGCTTGCCGATGCCGGCAAGACGCAGTTCCATATCGCGGAAAAGGAGAAATACGCCCACGTGACTTATTTCTTCAACGGGGGAATTGAAAAAGCATTTCCGGGAGAAGACCGGGTCATCATTGAATCGCCGCAGGTGAAAACATACGCGAGCGCTCCGAAGATGAGCGCGGAGGCGATTGTCGCCCGCGTCACCGCCGAGCTTGAAAAAAGGAAGTACGATTTCTTTGTGATAAATCTGGCGAACGGTGATCTGGTGGGACATACCGGCAATCTGCAGGCGGGTATCTGGGCGGTTGAAGAGTTGGATGCCTGCATAGGAAAACTTGCCGAAGCATTCTTAGGAATGAACGGCGTGCTGTGCGTGACCGGCGACCACGGAAATGTGGAGGAGATGATCAATCTGGAAACCAAGGAAATCGATAAAGAGCATTCCGTTGACCCGGTACCGTTCTGGATTATCGGGAAAGAGTATGCATTGCCTCCGCAGGCAAGTGAGGCATCGCCGGGTTCCTATGAGCCCCGGGGCATCCTTGCCGATGTCGCGCCGACGCTCCTGGATATCATGCATATTGAAAAACCCAAAGAAATGACCGGATCAAGTCTTTTGGGCGAAATGGGGCAGTGTGTTCTGCCGAAGTAGCGCCACTCTGCCATCTTCAGCGCAAGGTTATCATCCCGAGCGCGGCGTTGTCATCCCGAGTGCAACGTTGTCATTCTGAGCACCGCGTCATCATCCTGAGTTCAATGTTGTCATTCTGAGCACCGCGAAGAATCTCTTGCCCAAGATCCTTCACTTCGTTCAGGATGACGCAAAAGTTGTCATCCTGAGTGCAGCAGTGCAGCGAAGGATCTCATTCAGACAGTTCCCTGAATTCCGGGTTATTCTGCTTTATTAAATTTATCTTTTTAACCCTTGTCCATCCTTTTATTTTCTTTTCAGCAGATATCGCTTCTTGCGGACTGGAGAAAGTATCGTAATAAACTAATTTATTCACATTATACTTTGAAGTAAATCCCGGGATTATTTTATTTTTATGTTCATAAATTCTTTTTTGCAAGTCGCTGGTTACGCCTGTATATAAAACGGTGTTTAGTCTATTGGTGACGATGTAGACAGAGTATTGTTTTTGCATAGTTTTAGAGATCCTTCACTTCGTTCAGGATGACGCAAAAGTTGTCATCCCGAGTGCAACGTTGTCATTCTGAGCACCGCGAAGAATCTTACCCCTCTAGAGAGAGTTTATTTTTGCTTTTCCGAGATGTTTCTCGGCGGCGAGAACGATGCGTTCCATGGTCGCGACGACGGCAACCGGATATTTGCCGATGGCGGTTTCTTCTGACAGCATGACGGCATCCGATCCGCTGGTGATGGCATAGGCGACATCGGTCGCTTCCGCGCGTGTCGGCATCGGATTGGTGACCATGGAGAGCATCATCTGCGTCGCGGTGATGACCGGTTTGCCGGCGTTTTTGCACTGCCTGATGATATGCGCTTCCACGAACGGGATTTCCTCGATCGGCACTTCGTTGGCAAGATCGCCGCGGGCGACCATGATCGCGTCGGCGGCGCGGATAATGGACGCGAGGTTGTCCACCGCCTGTTTGCGCTCGATTTTGGCGATGATCGGTTTGACGGCGCCGATGTGGTACATGAGGTTGCGGAGCTGCCGGACGTCGTCGGCGCTGCCGACATAGGACATGGCGACATGATCCACGTTGTGCGCCATGCCGAATACGAGGTCATCGATATCTTTCGGCGTGATGATGTGGTTATGGTGTTTCGCGATATGGTGGCCGCTTCTGCCGCCGGTGACGCGGGGACCGGAGAGATCCTGGATGATCGGGATGTGTTTGCGGAGTTTTTTGGCGACCGCCCGGATGGTATGGATATAATGCGCGTGTTCCGCGTGGGTGCCGTGCGAAAAATTGAGACGGGCGACGTCCATCTGGCTTTGCATCATCTTTTTCAGCACCGCCGGACTTTTGCTGGCAGGGCCGATGGTCGCTACGATCTGTGCGCGTGAGTGCATATAAATAAAATTCAATTTCTAATTACTAATATCTAATATCTAATTTCTAATGACCGATGCCTCATAACCTATGACTTTTCGCTGATTTCCCACAGCCGGTTATATTTTGCGAGGCGTTCACCGCGGTTCGGTGCGCCGGCTTTGAGACCGAAGGTGCCGAAGGCATAGGCGAGATCGGCGATGAAATCATCATTTGTTTCGCCGCTCCGATGGCTGACGACGCAGGAAATCCGGTTGCGGTTCGCCATGCGCATGACTTCCAGCGACTCGCTGAGCGTCCCGATCTGGTTCGGCTTGATGATGATACCCGAGATGCTTTTTTCTTTCAGCGCGCGGGCGAAGCGCTTCGGGTTGGTGACCGTCAGATCGTCGCCGATGACTTTGATCTTGGGATTGCGCTTCAGGAGCTTCGCGAATGAACTGAAATCGTCTTCATAGAACGGATCCTCGATGGAAATCATCGGGTATTTTCTGATCAGCGATTCGTAGAGCGCGAGCAGCTGTCCGGCGGTCAGTTTCTTGCCGTCGACGGCATATTTCCCGTTTGCGTAGAACGAATCAGCCGCCGCGTCGATGGCGAGCATGACTTTGCCGCGCAGCTTGAGTTTGGTGATGATGCGGGTCAAGATTTCCAGCGGTTCGGCGACTTTCTTCCCGTGGATGACGAAGCCGCCTTCATCGCCGTAATTACCGGAAAAAGGTCCGTAGCGTTTGATGACTTCGCGTTTCAATTCGGCGCGGATCGCGTCGGCCATGACGAGCGCGCGTTCGACCGAATCGGTCAGCGGCACGATCATGTATTCCTGGAACGCGAGATAGCTGGATGCGTGCTTGCCCGCGTTGATGAGATTGAGATAAAGCAGGGGAGTGTGCGGTTTTGTTCCGGAATTCTTCGCGAGCAATTTGTACGGCTTCGTGCCGGACGCGGCCGCTGCGGCTTTCGCGCATGCGATGCTGACACCGATAAGCGCGTTCGCGCCGAGTCGGCGTTTGTCCGGCGTGCCGTCCAGTTTGCACAACAGCGCATCGATCTCCGCCTGGTTGCCGACATCTTTGCCGATCAGTTTTCTACGGATGACCGTGTTCACGTTGCGCACGGCGCGCGTGACACCGAGTCCGCGGAACCGGCGTTTGTCGCCGTCACGCAACTCTTTCGCTTCATGCTTGCCGGTGCTCGCGCCGGCGGGAACGCCGAATGTTGCGCGGGAATTTTTTGTCGCGACGGTGACGCTGAGTGTCGGATTGCCGCGCGAATCCAGGATTTCTTCCGCGTGGATTTCGCGGATGGCGTACGATGATTCCATATACCTCATCAGTGTAGAATATTTTCCGATAAAAAACAAAAAAGGCACAGAAATGCCGAAAAAATCCGGTGGATTTCCGGCCTGATTTATCCACAGGCGCCGAAAGAAATCGGTTGATTTTTCCAATCCTTCGTTTGTCAATACCTATTTATCCACAGAATCGAAAGTGGGGATAAATCCCCTTGGGGCGCCCTAGGAGGCAGTGATATAATTATATGGTACGCCAAAGCAGTCCGGTGAGTTAAGTGAGGGCATTGAAATGAACCATAAAGGCGGACACAAATTGAAGTCAATTTTTGTCCTGGGTATTTCCATATCCGGCGTTTTTTTGATTCTGCACAGCGTCGCCGCGGCTTCGTTCTCCGGAGATATCTCCCAGACCATCCTGCCGGTCTCTTCGCTGCAGAACGCGGTGAAAGCGGCTCAGCAATTCATGACGGGTACGACGGACACTTCCTTCGCCGCTCCGGCCCGGCAAGCACCGGTCCGTTCGACTGACTCGATCCGCGCGCAGGGGAGCGATGCGGTGCGCGCGATGGCGTTCGCTTTGAATGTTTTCACCAACGCCACGCAGGACGTGAATGATATCGTGACCGGTACCGTTGCCCGGACCGAAGATGGCGCGCTTTCTCAAACCGCCGCGTTCGGCAACCGGGTTTCATCGTCGCTTCCTTCTTCGGCTGATGTGCGCGATTCTCTCCGGCTCGGTTTGAATCTTCTGACCAACGCCGCGCAGGACGCGGGCGATGCGGTTACTTCCGCTGTCGCAAACACGAAAGACCGGGCGATAACTCGGACCGCGCAATTGAGTGCGCAGGTTTCAAATTCCACGACCCAGTTCAGTTCCCAGCTTCTTGATTCCGCGCAGTCACTCCAGAACCGGATTTTCAATGCCGCGAATAATCTCGGCGTGAACGCGGTGACGCAGGCGGTCCAGATCAATAATCAGGTTTCGCAATCCGGCGCACAAGCGGCAGCCGCGACGCAACAGGCAGGCGCGCAAACAGTCGCCGCTGTTCAGCAGATCGGATCGCAAACGATTGCAGCGACGCAACAGGCAGGCGCGCAGACCATCAGCGCCGCACAGCAAGCCGGATTGCAGACGTTGAATGCGACTCAGCAGCTCGGTTCGCAGACATTGAGCGCGGCTGAAGCGCTTCGCGAAAGCATCCTCACTTCGCTGACCTCGCTCCTCAACAATGCCCAGGCTCCGCAACTTACTCCTTCCGCAATTCCGTCCGTCCAGTCAACGGCTCCGGAAATCGTCTCCGGCGCGGTCCAGGCCGGCCAACAAATCCAGAATATTTTCAACCAGAATTTCCTCGGCCCGCGCCAGGCAATCCCGGTTTCTGTCCCGCCGACCGCTCCGCTCCTCACCGACGCGCAGAAGCAGGCGATCCAGTCACTCATCACCAATCTCGGACAATTCAATCTCTCGTCGCTTTTCTCTCCCTCTGAAATCGCCTCCATCAACCAGAAGATCAATGCGAACCAGCTGGATGACGCCACGATCCAGATGATCGCCGATCGCGTCGCCGCGAAACTCCCGCAGGTCCAGCAGGTGATCACCAGAGTCCAGACCAACACCGTCACCAACACCCAGACCAAAGAAACCCAGGTCGTCATGGACGCGCAGAAACTCGCCGACCTCCAGGCCTTGATCCAGCAGGTCCAAAAGACCGAACAGGCCGACCGGCAGAATCTCTTCAATGCATTGGCATTGACCAACCGCATCAACAGCATCTCCAACGTCACCATCGTCAACCCTACCGTCAGCGGAACTCTGACGACGAGCGGCACGACTGATTTCTCAAATATCAATTCCCTCGGCGCCAAATCAGCCACCATCACCAACGGCCTCACCGCCGGAACATTCTCCGCGGGAACTACCACCTTTTCCGGCCAGCTGACCGCCAACGCCGCCATCCAGGCATCTTCCACCCTCCAGGTGACCGGAACCACCCATCTCTTCGGCGATCTCACGGTGGACGGGATGACATCGATCGGTTCCATCTCGCTCAGCAATCCGACGTTCACCGGCAACACGACTGTGCAGGACAACCTCTACGTTAACGGAGGTACTTTCGCATTGGGTACGGGTTCCGCCACTTCCACCCTGACTTCGGCCGGAGGGAATCTTGGTATCGGCACCACCTCACCGTCCCAGACCCTGGCGGTGCAGGGGAACGGCTTCTTCTCCGGTGACATCACGAATGTCGCGAACATCACCGCCACCGGAACCTTGAACCTCACGGGCACCACCGGCACCACGACGATCGCGGCGGGTCAGGGCTTCAATGCCGGGAACGGCGCTCTGGTCGTCGTCGGCTCCACCGGTTACTTCGGCATTGGCACGACAAGTCCGTCGAAACTCTTTTCAGTCCAGGGCAGCGGCCTGTTCTCCGGAGACCTCGCGCTCGCCAACCTGACCGCGACCGGCACATTGAATGTCACCGGTCTTACGACGCTCGTAAACGCCTCCACGACTCAGATCACCTCGACCGGGAATGCCTACCTCGCCACAACCGGAGGGAATGTCGGAATCGGATCCACGACTCCGGGCGCGACGCTCGCAGTCACCGGGACTTCTTTGTTCGACGGCCTCGCGACCATGTACCAGGCATTGCTCGGAAGCTTCACCGCGACATCCTCGGTCACCGTGCAGGGCAAATCGACTCTTACCAATGCGACGACGACTCAGCTGACTGCTTCCGCATACTTCCAGGCAGGCGGTGACAATGGATTGACCGTTCTTTCTTCCGGCCTGACCGGCGTCGGTACCACCACTCCGAGTCAGCAGTTTGCGGTGCAGGGCAACGGCTTGTTCTCCGGCGATCTAACCGCGGCGAATGTGACGGCGACCGGAACGCTCACCACCAGCGGCAACTTCAATTTCACCAACGCATCCGGCACGCAGCTGACGACGACGCACTCGACCTATCTCGCCACGACGGGCGGCAATGTCGGTGTCGGTACCACGACGCCTGGCGGATTGCTGGCGATCGGCAACAATGTGAGCAGCGGCGGTGTGTACGTGAATGCGAACGGGAACTTAGGCATCGGGACGAATAATCCGACAGTTGCCGAAGAGATAAACGGAGCTCTTAGTGTCGTTGGGTTCCTGAGCGCTTCGACGCTTCAGAATGCCAACAATAATCTTGATTTACGAGGAGCGGGGACCGGTGGCGTGCGGATGAATTATAACCAAGGCAGCGGAGGATTGTCCGTTTTTGACGGCTCGACCGATCAGTTATTCACTGTTCTTAGCGGCGGCAACGTCGGCGTCGGTACCACCACTCCGAGTCAACAGTTCGCCGTCCAGGGCAACGGCTTGTTCTCCGGCAACCTGACCGCGGCGAATGTGACGGCAACGGGAACTTTGAATGTCTCGGGCCAGACAACTTTGGCGAATGCTTCCACAACGCAGATCGGATCAACCGGCAATGCATATCTTGCGACTTCCGCCGGAAATGTCGGCATCGGGACGACGAATCCGGGCGCATTGCTCCAGTTGAGCCAGTCGGCCAGCAACGTGGATCTGTATCTGACGAATACGTTGGGAGCCGGACAGACATGGTCGTTGAATTCGGACCACACCGGTCATTTCAATATTCACGATACGAATAGCAATTTCTTCACGATCATTCCTTCCGGCAACGTCGGCATCGGTACGACTTCGCCGTCGCAGAAATTTGCCGTTCAAGGCAGCGCATTAGTTTCGGGTGACCTGACCGCGGCGAATGTGACGGCGACCGGCACGCTGACAACCAGCGGCAACTTCAATTTCACCAACGCATCCGGTACCCAGCTGACGACGACGAACTCGACCTATCTCGCGACAGCGGGAGGGAATGTGGGAGTGGGAACGACTTCGCCGGGAAGCGCCCTGTACGTGGAGGGCTCGAATGGTCCGCAGGTGACCGCACGTAATTTCACGTCCAGCGGATTCGCCGGATTTACCGCGCAGAATGATACAGGCAACGCCGGTTATTTCCTGGTAAGAGGATCGACATCGGTAACCCGGCCGAATACGGTGGAACTCTACAGCAATACCGGATCGGACATCGCGCTCGTTCCTGCGGGGAGTGAAGCGGTTCGCATCGCTGCCGGCGGCAATGTCGGCATCGGCTCCACGACACCGGGCGCAAATCTTTCAGTTTCCGGGACTTCATTGTTTGATGGACTGGCGACTCTCTATAACGCCCTTTTCGGAAATATTACCGCGACAGGTACGGTCAGTGTTTCCGGCCTTGCGTCATTCAATGGTAATGCGTCCACGACCCAGCTTACCAGCACCGGCAGCGCTTATCTCGCCACTTCCGCCGGCAACGTCGGTATCGGGACGGCTTCTCCGACGCAGAAACTTGAAGTCGTCGGCGCGGATGATAATGCTACGGGCACTTTGTATGTGCGGTCATCGAATGCGATGGCGCAGGATGCCGGAGGATCTCTGGCGCTCGGCGGCAATTACACTTCGGGCGGCGCGGCGGCTTCTTGGGGACTGATCAAAGGCGGAAAGGAGAACGGGATTGACGGAAATGCGAACGGCTATCTGTCGTTCCTCACGCGGATCAGCGGACAGGCGCCTGATGAAAAGGTACGGATAACTTCCGCCGGCAACGTCGGGATCGGAACGACTTCACCTTCGCAAACCTTGGCGGTCCAGGGCAACGCCTTGTTCTCCGGCAACCTAACCGCGGCGAATGTGACCGCGACCGGAACACTTACGACCACCGGACTGTTTACCTTCACGAACGCATCCGGCACCCAGCTGACGACGACCGGATCGACATACTTGGCGACGACCGGGGGATCGGTGAGTGTCGGTTCAACGGCTGCGTCGGATGTGGACAGCGGCGGCCTTGAAACAAATCTCACCGGAAATGCCAACCGAGTCGGATTGGTGGTCAAGGGCGATTCCACCACCGACACCATTCTCGGAATTTACAATACTTCGTCGGGAGGGAAGAACTGGCAACTTCGTTCGGCCGGACAGACCGGCAGCGCGACGTATATCCCTGCGGGAGGATTGGGATTTTTCGACGGCACCAACCTTCCGCTGTTCTTCAATGGAGCTGATTCTCTCCTAGCTGCTAACGGCGGTAACGTCGGCATCGGTTCCACGACACCGACCGCGCTTCTCGCCGTCAACGCTCCGGCAGGGCAGGCGAGTTTCACTATCGGCTCTTCCACGGCTACCAGCTTGATCGTGGATAAGAACGGGAATGTGGGCATTGGAACAGCGAGCCCTGGTGTCAAAGTCCAGGTGCAAGGAGGTCAATCGAATGAGCCGGCGTTGGGCACGGCTACCGGAGGTTTGAGCGTATTGAGCGACAATGGATTGTATGGAATGTACTTCGGCGTCAATCCTACAAACGGAAATTCCTGGCTTCAGGCGATGCGAAATGACTCGGCAACCGCCTATAGTCTCAATTTACAACCCGTCGGCGGCAACGTCGGTATCGGTACGACTTCGCCGTCGCAGAAATTTGCCGTTCAAGGCGGCGCATTAGTTTCGGGTGACCTGACCGCGGCCAATATTACCGCGACCGGAACACTTACGACCACCGGACTTTTCACCTTCACCAATGCGTCCGGCACCCAGCTGACGACGACCGGATCGACATACTTGGCGACTGCCGGTGGGAATGTGGGTATCGGGACGTCAACCCCGACTGAGCAGTTTCTGTTGGAGAAAACAGGTGATACGTATGCGCGGCTGACGGCGGAAAACCTCAATGCCGGCACTTCGGTGTACGCAGGATTGCGTGCGGTGACCGACGGCGGAAGCAGCTACTTCTATCGTACGAGCAATGCGCATGCCACATATCCGAATGCAACCGTGATCCAGGATAGCGGTACTGGAGACATCGTCTTCGCGCCGGGAAGCGAAGCGATGCGCATCAAAAACGGCGGCAACGTCGGTATCGGAACTACTTCACCTTCGCAAAACTTGGCCGTCCAGGGCAACGGCTTGTTCTCCGGCAACCTGACCGCCGCAAATATCACTGCGACCGGGACTCTGAATGTCAGCGGACAGACGACGCTCGCAAACGCGTCAACGACGCAGATCACCGCAACTGGTTCAACGTATCTCGCTACGACTGGGGGGAATGTCGGTATCAATACCACTAGTCCGCAGGACAAGCTCATGCTGCAGGCGATTTCGGGGACCAATACCACCAACGGAGCTTCGGGATACCTCGGTATTCTCGGCGGCGCTGCGGGTGCAAACCAGACCTGGGGTCTGTACATCGCTACGGGCACGACGCCGACCGTGCGGAACTGGGGCCTCTTCATGACAACCGACGGCGCCGGTGCGGTACGGAATAATATGATATTGAATGCGAACGGCTATACCGCCGAAACATTCGGCTCGGACGGTAGCGTCACGATGGGTGGACAATTGGTGTTTGGTAATGCATCCGGCACTCAGCTGACGACGACGAACTCGACCTATCTCGCCACTGCCGGAGGCAACGTAGGCATCGGGACGACGGGGCCGACTGAGAAGTTGCAGGTAGCCGGTGCGATAAAATCCACGAGCGGCCTGGCTACCGCTTCAGGCGGACCGTTCGCGGCTTTGGATTATACGACCGCCGGGGCGGGGAACGGGGCGCGACTTCTTTCATTCGGTCCGGACAATTCCACGCCGGGGACATTCAATTTCTATTCAGCCACCGCCGACAACTCTTCGGGAGGAATCAGAATGTTTATAGGCAATACCGGCAACGTCGGCATTGGGACGACGAGCCCGCAGGCGCCGCTCAATGTGGATTCGTCAACATTCCCGCAGCTTAAATTGAATAGTAACAGTACCTCCGCAGGACTCTATTTGCTGCCGACGGGTTCTGAGCAGTGGGATCTTTTGGCGAACGGAGATAATACATTTGATATTTATGACCTGACTAAGAGTCTGTACCGCTTTACTTTGGACAGCAACGGCAACGTCGGCATCGGGACGACGAGTCCGACACAAATGTTGTCGGTAGGCACTCCGGGCGGAAGCGGCGCATCAGCATACTTTGCAGGGAATGTGGGTATCGGAACAAATGCGCTTGCAGGCGCGGCTCGACTGGCTATCGATTCGCCGTCCAATGCTACCTATATCCAGTTCACCGATGCAGGATCCAGTGCTGCGATCATCGGAACCGATCAGACGGGCAACTATATAGGTAATAGCTTGGGCGCTCATACCCTTGTCCTCCGACCTACGAATAGCGGCAACACTTCCATTACCGATGCGTCGGGTAATAACATACTGTTCGCCAAAGGAAACGGCTCCGGCGGCAACGTCGGCATCGGGACGGCTAGTCCGTTATTCCCTCTGTCGGTTGCCGGATCGACTGCCATTATCGGACAAGGATTGTCGTCTGGCTCCATGACGCTGTATTTGGGGCAAGCGGCTTCTGCCGATCAAACCGGTGTTGTGTCTTACAATCGGAGCACTGACGTCATGAGTTTGCTCATCGGTGGCGATGCCACCCCGACAGGATTGAATATCATAAAAGGAGGTAACGTCGGTATCAACACGAGCGCGCCCAACGGGCCGTTGAACATCAAGTATGCCTCCACGAATCCGACCGCCCAGACGTACAACGGAGCGTTCGTCATCGATTCTTCAGACGGCAGGACTTCATTGCAGATGGGTATCGGGAATACGACCTGGGACGGCGCGTGGATCCAGTCATACAACGAACCGGCTACGGCTGCTAATAACTACACTCTCGCCTTGAACCCGCTCGGCGGCAACGTCGGCATCGGGACCACAACGGTGACGACACATTTTGAAAATGCGATGTCGTCCGCCGGCAGCGCGGAGCGTATCAGCGTGGCCGGCCTGGCGCACGGCATCACGACCATTGTGCCGACGGATACGGCGGTGAATTGGAATGTCGGGTCAAGCGGCAACACCGTCCTCGACACCTTTACGAGTCAGTATGACGCAGGTTCGGGTCTTCTTATCCGCACGACCGGTGCCGCTGCGACCGCTGCGACAAATCCGTATATGGAATTCCGCGCCGGACTGAAGAGCGGAACGACTATCGGAGATGCGGACAAGACGAACCAGGTTCTGTATCAGTTTGAAACGGGTACCGGATCGCAATTAGTTTCTATTCTTAACAATGGCAACATTGGTATCGGAACCGGGAGTCCTGGCGCGCCACTTACTATTTCTGTGTCTGCGGCTCATGCCCTCGCAAGTTTTAATGCATCGGGGTATGACAATACTCATATCGATGTAAGCAATGGTCAGGGATCCGCAGGTATTTCAATGGGTGTTTACAATGGAGATACTAATGGTGCCGAAGGGAATATTACCGTTTCTAGCGGCGACCTAGCTTTGATTACTTCGGGTCATAACGCCTACTTTTCTGGCGGCAACGTCGGTATCGGGACGACGACGCCAAAGGCGATTCTTCATCTCTCTGGTGGGCAATTAATGGTCGATAATCCGCAGATCGGCAATTCGACTTATGCGCAGTCTTATGACATAGTCACCCGTGATGCGATTGCGGCCGGAGCCCCCCTGAATTCGGTGGATAGAACTACTCAAAGAGCGGTTCAAATATTTAATGATGGAACGAATGCGGTATTCTCCACTACTTATTTCGGGAGTAATCCTGGCGCATTTGGCGATGTTTTCAAATATAACAATGCGTCGGGAGTCGCTACAGAAGCGATGCGCATTGATGGTACCGGCAACGTCGGAATCGGACAGACGGCGCCTACCTCAAAATTGGAAGTTTCCTCCGCGCCTACCACGGGAACGTATCTCGGTATCCAGCCGGCCGCCGCAAATGGAACGCAGGTCATTCATTTCGGCGCTCACTCCGGCGCGGCGCCTGACTTGGCGTTTACAAACGACGGCAACAGCGAAATCATGCGACTCACGAACGCCGGCAACGTCGGTATCGGCACCACCACACCGGGGGCGTTGCTGCAGGTCTACAAATCGGGCGGACAATCCAGCTTGATGATCGGCGGCGCGAATCAAGCGAGTGATTATTCAACCATCGAAATGCGCGGCAACAACACGCAGAACAACTGGTTGATCAGCAGTTCATACCTGACCGGCAGCGCTTTGCAATTCACGCCTTCGACTGCAGCTGCGGGATCTACCTACAGTACTCCGGCAATGACCATACTGGCGGGTGGCAACGTCGGCATCGGGACGACGGGACCGGGCGCAAAATTGGATATCGGGGGAGGCACTACTTGGAACAATTTCTCTCCGACTGCGATCATTCATGGTGGAGCGAACGAGACGCTTCTTATAACTCCGGGATCGGTTCTTTCCGGGTCTACCGGAATGGCACTTATTGCGTTGAACGATGCGGATAACGGCTATGAGCCGATATATCTCCAGGGATCGCTGTATAACTTTGCGGGCGGAAATGTCGGCCTCGGAACGACGACTCCGGGATCCCTTCTTTCTCTCGGCAATACCGGCGCCAACACGATCAACATCTCCAACACCGCAACCTCCACCTTCGGCACTGGCATCAATTTGACCACAGGCTGTTTCGCGGTCGGCGGGAACTGCATTACCGGTGGAAGCTCGCAGTGGACAACGACCGGCTCAGATATCTACTTCACCGGCGGAAACGTCGGCATCGGAACGACAACACCGAATGCGACTTTGACGGTAACCGGCAAAACTGCGACATTCAATTCAACCGCCGATGGATCTCTCGGAAGTTGGTCAACTACTTCGTCGCTTTCCCCGGGGGTGGAATATGCCTCATCGGTTACCGCGAATGGCTATGTCTATGAGCTCGGAGGATCTGATCCTGCCGATCGGGGCAGTAACAGCTTCGCTAAATTGAACAGTGACGGTACAGTTGGTTCTTGGTCGACAAATGCTCATGATCTTCCGGTGCCAACTCGTCAAGGAACTGCCGTGTCGGCGAATGGCTATGTGTATTTCATGGGTGGAGCTAATGGCTCGACCGCCGAATCGACGGTCTATTACGCCAAGCTGAACAGCGACGGCAATACAGGCTCGTGGTCAACGGCAAATGCGCTTCCTGCGGGCTTATATAACCTCACTTCCGTTGTCGCCGATGGATATATATATGTCTTAGGGGGCCATACTGCCAGTGCCGTGTCGGCAGCTGTATACTACGCCAAGCTGAACAGCGACGGATCGGTTGGTTCGTGGTCAACGAATTCCAACGCGCTTCCTACTGCGCTGCAGGCAGGACTTAGCGTTGTAGCGAATGGATATGTGTATTACATTGGCGGGAATAACGATACGATTAAAGAATCAACCGTCTACTACGCAAAGCTGAACAGCGACGGATCGGTTGGTTCGTGGTCAACGAATTCCAACGCGCTTCCGGCTGCGCGCGATGCCGCAACCGGCTTTGTAGCGAATGGGTATGTCTATGTTATGGGCGGTAATAATGGTTCGGCCGCCCAGACAACCGTCTATTACGCCAAGCTGAACAGCGACGGATCGGTTGGCTCGTGGTCAACGAATTCCAACGCGCTTCCGGCTGTCAGAGAGTCTGCGACATCGGTGGCGGCAAACGGATACGTGTATGTTATAGGCGGTAGTAATGGTACAAGCATCCAGACAAGTGTCTACTACGCCTCCACTTCCCGTATTCTTATCTCGGGCGACCTTGATCTTCTTGGTCTTGCGAGCACGACGCTAAGCGGCGTGAACTCCGGCGGCCCCGACGGCGGCAGCGTCGGCGGCTCAATCTATGCCGGCAACATCTTCAGCGCAGGATCCCTCCAGGCGACCGGAGACTCCACCTTCTGGGGCGGACTGAGCGTGAGCGGGTCGTTGAACGCCTCCGCGACCACGACGATATACAACGGCGCCACCGTCGCCGGCCTCAACGTCCTCAACGGCGCCATCTGTTCCGACAACAACGGCGGCTCCAAGTGTACCGGAACGCTCACGCCGGGCGTCGTGTACGGCGACTCTTCCAGCTTCACGCCATCCGACGTCGCCGAAAACTACCCGGTTTCCGATACCTCCATTGAAGCGGGGGATATCGTCTCCATCGCCGCAAACGTACCGGTCGCCCAGGCGCAGGAGCGCAGCAAGTTCCTGGGCAACACCGACGGCAAGGACAAGGCGGACAATCAGTCGGTCGCCCAGATTCTGACGACGGCGGTGGTCAAAGCGACGCCGGAGACCAAGGACGCGATGATCGGCGCGATCTCCACCAATCCGGGCGTCCTCCTCGGTGACACCACCGGCATCCCGCTCAATACGGAAACACGCCCGGTCGCGCTCACCGGACGTATCCCGGTCAAGGTGAACCTGGAAGGCGGTCCAATCAGTTCCGGCGACCCGATCACGATTTCTTCGACTCCGGGCGTTGGTATGAAAGCGACCACCACCGGCATGATTATCGGGTATGCCCTTGAGGACTACACCGGCCCGACCGCTGAGAATCAGGGCAAGGTCCTGGTCTTCAGTTCCCGCATGGACTGGCAGGCACCGGCAACCTCTTTGGTCAGCGATTCCTTGGCGCAGGTAGTGACCACGATGCAGGATTGGTTCCAGGGTATGGGCATCACGATTACCCAGAATTTGATCAACGCGAAGAACGTCGTGGTGGATACGTTGACCGCGAATACTTCAACGGTGATCAACTTGCAGGTAGGTAACGCCGATCACCCGACGGGTATCACGCTCTATGACACCGCAACACACGATCCGTATTGCGTGGTGGTCAAGAACGGAACGCTGCAGAATCTGGCGGGCGCGTGTGATCAGATCAATCTTTCCTCAACTGCAACAACTACAACATCTACAACGAGCGGCGTCGACACCACGCCTCCGGTCATCACCATCACCGGATCCGCCTCGCTCACCATCAATCTTGGAATAGTCTGGGCTGATCCGGGAGCCACTGTCGTCGATCCGGCAGACAGCACTCACGTTGAGAACGACAACCTCGGCATCTACTATAGCGTCGACGGCACCCAGACCGGCAACGGAGGACGCGACCTTCCGACCATCGACACCTCCGTCGCCGGAACCCATACCATCACGTATACCTCCACCGACTCGGCAGGGAACACCGGCACCGCGACGAGAACCGTGACCGTCGTTGATCCGAATGCGATGACGGCTTCCACAACTACCTCCAGCACGACACCGTCAACGACCACGACCACGACAACAACTTCGACCGATACGACAACTTCGGGTACCTCAAGTACGACTTCGCCAGATACGACATCCGGAACCAGTACCACTACCACCGCAACCACGACATCGTCTACGCCTACAACAACCGGAACGACATCCACAACCGATACTTCAACTACAACGTCTACAACAAGTACAACAACCGGAACGACCGCCACGACCACCTCCAACACGACTCCGACAACCAGTACCACAACCGCCACGACAACCCCAACTGGCAGCACCTCAACGACGTCAACTGCAACGACAACTACCGCGACAACGACTGCGCAATAATCTATCTAAGGACCTGCGAGGTCCTTAGATTATGCTGCTCAAACAAAATTAAGGACCTCGCAAGTCCTTAATTTTTTCATTCCAAGCTGACGTCCTTGATATTTTCTACTTCCAGATCCTTCAGCCAATTGCGAATACTTTGCCGGTAACCTTCTTCACCGCCAAATGCCCCTAATAGAAATTCTCGTTGGGTTACCGAAGGGAAATTCCTCTTTCCTGAATAGTCGAGGTGACTGCTCCAGCGATACGAGTCCAAGAACTGTATCGCGTTTTTGTAGTTGCTCAGATTTCTGTCACGCCACTCCGGATGAGCCAGATCAAGGGGGTTGAAGTGAATGTAGTAGGGGAGATGGATGAAATGCGCGTCAGTAGTCACGGCGACACTCTTATATCTCCCTTGAAACAAGGTGC
>JAGWKK010000050.1 GCA_028865335.1 Patescibacteria group bacterium
GGGGCGTACGATTCGGGTCAAAGCCACCACGCGCTCCGCGCGTGCGAAGTCAGGGGTTCTGCTGGAAATGGGTTCGGACTTTTTGATATAATGACCACCGGATTATAAACTTGAATTCCGCGGATACGGGGTGCTGAGGTTACTTCCGAAATTGAATTCTTTCTAATATATCGCTAATATATCGAGTAGCATACATTCCTAATAGAAAAGGAGCGACGCGATGATCCTGGTGGAAAAATTGCGGGCATCAAAGAATCTAACGGCTCTCGCAGAAGGGTTCGTGGCTACCAACTTGCTTTTTATGCTTATGAATCCGACACGGTCACTTAAGTGGTACGCTGCCGGCAGCTTGTTCTGGATCGTCATGAAATCAACTACGAATCATCCGACATCAACGATTTTCTTGATTTATTTCTTGCTTTCCGTGATCGCCCTCACCATCGGATACAGATTGAATAAAGTCAGATTTCATTTTCTCTAGAAATAGGCCGCTCATGTTGAGCGGTTTTTTTAAAGAAATCCAATAACATCACTTTGAGTTTTGCGGAGTCGGGGCACTGAGGGTGAATGCGGAACCGGACCAGGAAACGCGGGAGTAGCTTTGGTCTGCGGGGATTTCGGTCCAGGAAACCGCGTCGATTGCGGTGCCGTTCGGATCGTAGATCGTGACGGCATTGTTGGTATAGGCGAGCGAGTAGGATGCCGGCCAGACCACGTCCGGCGCGACCGCACTGGTATATCCCCCGTCTTTCGCAATCAGGAAATATCCGCCCGGCGGAATTTTTTTGTCCTGGAGCCGCGTCGCGGAAACCAGCGATGATTCGGTGCCGGTGGAACTTTTCTTTTTCATACTCCACCCGGTCAAGTCAACCGCCGCCGTGCCGGGATTGTACAGCTCCACGAACTGATATCCTTTGTTCGTGCTCATACCCGCCATCACTTCACTGATCAGGATGCGGCTTGTTCCGGAAACCGGCGCAGTCGCGGCAACCGGCGATGAAGTCGTCGCGACGGCCGGTACAATTGGCTGCGGGGCAGGGGTCGGTGAATTTTCCGCGCCCGGTGTTCCGAAGACGCCATTGAGTCCGTTGCCGGAATAGGTATGCCACGACAGATCGGCGGATCGCTCGGCGGTCCGGTAGTCGGGCGCGGCCGTTCCCGCCGGCCACTTCCCGTTCTCCGGCAGGATTTCATCAACGAGATTGCAGTCGCGGTCGAAAAGCATGAGTGATTCATCGCTGTTCTTGATGACGCCGGAAAAACTCTTCCGCACCGGCATGCCCGCGATCGGATCCGTTCCGCCGCGCTCCAGCAGATAGAAGCCGGCGGGAGCGATATGGTCGCCGTCCCCGAAAAACACCGTCACCGATTCGGCGGCGTTGAGCATCTGCCAGCCCGCAAGCGGAATGTCCGCCGCGCCGGGATTCTTGAGTTCCACCCATTCGCGCGACGACTGATCGCCCGCAATCCCCGCCCAGGCGATTTCGTTGAGCAGCACCGCGTGCGTCGGCGCGGAAAGATTCAGCAGAGAACATTTGAGCGGATTCACTTTCGGCGCGACTACAGTACCGCTTGGCGAACTGGATCTTGCCGGAACCGGCGTCGCGATGGCTCCCTGCGGCGAAGCGTCCACCGGCAGATAGCCGAACAGATGCGCCGCGCTTTCCGATCGCTGCGCGGCGATGCTGATGGCTGAAATGACCACGACCGCAACGCACGCGATGATGATTCGTGTCCTATCGATCATAGAGTGCGGTTACTTCAGGCGCAGCGACCGGCTGCGCGTCCGGCTCCGAGAACCGGTAGATGAGTCCGAACAATACGATATAGTAGGCGGCAATACCGGAAAAACCGAGATCCGGATTGAACAAGACCGCCAGATGCGCGGACACCGTCACGACCGCGATGACATATCCCGCGAGCGGCGCGACAACCCAACTGATCAGATGCGCAACGGGCATGAGTACCTGCGCCGTCACCGCCATCACCAGTCCCGAAACCATCACCGCCGGAACCATCGGCACCACGAGCATGTTCGCGGCGAACGCGGTGAGCGAGAAATTCTGGAACTGCGTGATGAGGATCGGGGCCGTCACGATCTGCGCCGCGATGGTTATCGCGAGTGAATCCTTCCATCCGAGAAAACCCGGATCGCTTCCCTGCCGCGCGAGCCGCGACAGCAGCGGTTTCAGATACAGGATCGCCAGCACCGCGAGGAACGAAAGCTGGAATCCGACGTCGAACACCGGCACTTTCGGATTCATGAGCGCGATGACGAGCGCAGCGAATGCGAGCGCGTTCCGCGGCGCGTAGGTCCGCTCGGCGATCAGCGCCATGCTCGCGATCAGCGCCAGGCACGCGGCACGGATCGCCGAAACCGTGAATCCGGTAAGCGCCGTGAAGAATCCGATCGCGATGAACGTCAGCAGGAACGCGATCGTACGCGGGAAAAGATACGCGAACACGCCGAACACCACGAAGATCATCACTGCCATATGGAGTCCCGAGACCGCGGTCAGGTGCCGCGTCCCGCTCAGCGAAAGATTCTGCAGGAATGCCGGCGAGAAACCGTCGTTGATGCCGAGCGTGATGCCGGAGAGCAACGCCGCCTGGTCGGGAGCGAGGAGCCTGCCGTACTGCGCGCGCAGAGTGTTCTTGATGCCGAACACGAACCGCAGGACCGGATTTCCCCCGCCCGAGGACGTCAACGTGATGCGGTCGGCCTGCGCCGTCGCCGCCACGCCTTCTTTCGCGAGATAGGCGCCGTAGGAACTGTCCGGCGGCGGGCTGAATGATCCTTCCACCGTTATCGTGTCGCCATACCGGAAAAGCGGATATGCTCCGGCGGTCACCGCCACCGTGCCGGATTCCGTCCGCAGATAGAAAGATTGCGCATCGGCGGTATGACTCGGATCCGTCACAATCATGCCCGCGATCTCCCGCGTATGCGGAAATGCCGCAACCTGCGCGCGGTACGCCGCGTCATTGATGAGATAGTAGCCGCTCCCGCACATCACCAGCACCGCCGCCATCACAGCCACGCGGACATCGGCGTTCAGTATGAAAAGCGCCGCGAAAAGAACCGCCGCGGGAATCAGCGTCGCCCACAGCGACAGGCCGAGTCCGGCGAACACCATGCCGGAGAGCACGGAAAGGATGCTGATGAAGAAAATGAGATGCGGAGCCATGGATCGCGCGATGATTAATTCGCCCAGCCGGCAAATTCGGCTTTCAGCCGTCGGATGTCGTCCGGCGACAGTCCGTTGTAGATCGCGAGCCAGTCATGGGAGATCCGGTCCTGCGCGACGCTCAGCTCCACCCTCCCCGCGCACACCTCTTCGTGCAGATAATTCTCCACGAGATCCTTTTCATGGAAACCCGGCGCCGGATCGGCCGCTTCCGGAAAGAGATTGGCGACGTCGTTGCTCCCGCCCAGCTCCAGCGGGATGAGATGATCCACCTCGAATGATCCGTACGGCTGCGGATAGCCGAATCCGTATTCGGCGAACACCTGCTCGTGGACCTTTTGCGTTACGCTCCGCACCGATTTTGAATATCCCGGGGTGCAGATTTTTGCGGCGGTCGCATCGGCGAACACCGCACCCGGCGTGCAGGCGTGATCCGGCAGCGGTCCCCGCACCGCGCAGGCGGCCGCTTTCGTACGCACATCGAGCGAGAGCGTTTCCTGGCCGGCCAAAAGAGCCATCAGACGATCCGCCCGTCCGGCACTCACCCATTGCCGCTGGCCGTATAAAAAACCGGAGACCCCCAGGAGGAGCACCGCAAAAATAAGGATGACGCGTTGAGGAGTGAGCATACTCACAAAGAATCTTGCTTACAAAATTCCGACAGTAGGATGAGTATAGTGTATTTTCCCGATCACCGCAACCGACCCGCCGGCTCGACCAAAAGTAATATCTGGTATATTATCTTCTTAGCGCCTAAACACAACCAACGGAGGTTGAGATGAGCATCAAGGACAAGTACATCCTGCACGTCGTCGGGTTCACCCTCATCATCGTCGCAATAGCGATCGT
Organism: Patescibacteria group bacterium; assembly: GCA_028865335.1. Classification (GTDB taxonomy): domain Bacteria; phylum Patescibacteriota; class Minisyncoccia; order UBA6257; family 02-FULL-45-10c; genus REEB48. The sequence goes on from JAGWKK010000050.1 coordinate 4,038, forward strand.
TCCGTTCTCTGCGATTTGCTATCTTCTGCTTTCCTGTCTCGGAAAATTTGGGGCAGCCATTCTCGCGTTGCCCCTGTGGCTGAAGCTGGTGGCGATTGTCGCTTATCTGAGCGGCGGCGCGCAGATTTCTCCGCTAGTACTGATGGGGATACTGCATAACTGGCATAACGAAAAACGAAAGGAAAAGCTTTTCAATTCACCGAGACTTGGTCTAATCATGCGATATCTGGGTATGGCCATGGTGAGCATGCTTATTCCGATACTCGTACTGATGATCCTGCTGGCTCGAGCATGGGACAGCATAAGAGGAAGTCAGAAGACCAAGCGGCCGTCTCAATAGAGGCGGCCTTTTTCTTTTTGGCCTACGAAACAAACCTCGCCCGCCCCAACCAGCAACCCAGATTCTTTGACTTTTATCTTTATTTCGTCTTAGTATGTTTTTAGCGTAAGGATCATTGAAAAAGAGGAGAAAATGAAATTCAAGGCCCTCATTCGAGCAGGGATCAACGGAGAGAGCTTCTCCGCGGTATGCAAGTGGTATTTATTGCACATTGCGATCTTCGTGCCGACTCTGACCGTAATGTGCTCGCATGGCTTCACTCTTGCTTCTGCTATGTGCGTCGTTGCTCCCTTGATTGTCCTTGTTATCGGACTTGAATTCTACATTGCGGCTCATTGAGTCGCTTTTTTCTTTTATAAGTTTATTGACAACCGCATCATTCCTTATTA
>JAGWKK010000051.1 GCA_028865335.1 Patescibacteria group bacterium
TGACAATGTCGCTGCGGCGGTGAAGAAATTCGGCATCCAGTATCCGGTGGTGCTGGATAACGATTATTCCACGTGGATGGCGTATCAGAACCAGTATTGGCCGCACGAATATCTGATCGATATCGACGGCTTCATAGTGCATGACCATATCGGTGAAGGGGATTATCAGAACACGGAAAAAGCGATCCAGGCGGCATTGGAAGAGCGCGCCCGGGTACTTGGGTTGGGACAAAGCGTTGTCGACAGCATCGCGAATACGCCGCTGACGAGCGAGACCGCTCCGCCGGTCGCGGGAAGCCCCGAGACGTATTTCGGTTCCGCGCGGAATCAATACTTAGGCAATGGCGCGCAAGGGACGTTGGGGCTCCAGACGCTTACATTGCCGGACAGTTTCGATTTGAATACGCTCTACCTGTCGGGTTCATGGAATTTCCAGGACCAGTATGCCGAAAACACCTCCGCTGATGCGCACATCGTCTATCATTATTCCTCGCAGGATGTGTATATGGTCGCGGCATCCGATACGACGGTTTCGATGACGGTTCTGCGGGACGGAAAACCGGTGGGTGCGGCGGCGGGTGAGGATGTCTCTTCCAACGGGACGGTATCCATCCATGCGGACCGGCTGTACAAACTGGTCCACGATCCGGCAGGAGCCGGCGAGCATACGCTTGAGCTGATCATCCATAATCCGGGACTGCAGGCATATACGTTCACGTTCGGGTAGAATAGACATATGGATACTCAAAAGGAAGTGGCGGTATTCGGCGGAGGATGCTTCTGGTGTACCGAGGCGGTTTTCAAGATGCTCAAAGGCGTTTCGTCGGTGGAGCCGGGATATGCCGGCGGTACCGTACCGAACCCGACGTATGAGCGGGTATGCACCGGTACGACAGGACACGCTGAAGTGATCCGGATTGAATACGATCCGGCGCTGGTGAAATATGAAACACTGCTGACCATCTTTTTCGCGACGCATGATCCGACGACGCTGAACCGGCAGGGGAACGATGTCGGGACGCAATACCGTTCGCTGATCCTGTACACGACCGAGGCGCAGAAAAAGGCGGCGGAGGCGTTTATCGCGAAACTGAATGCCTCATCGGAAAAGGGGAATCCGCTGGTCACCGAAGTGAAGCCGCTGGATGTTTTCTATCCTGCCGAGAATTATCATCGGGATTACTACGCGCGCAACAAGAATAAGCCGTACTGCCAGGTAGTCATCAATCCGAAACTGGAGAAAGTCCAGAAAGAGTTTGCGGATCTGCTGACGGCGGTATCAGAGTAGATTTCCTATCAAGCGCGTTAGTTGACTGCAATGCTTTTTCTGGCTAGGATGTCTATAGCGTTCTTTGTCGCAGAGGTTGAATGAAAAAGACCAATAATAGAGCTTCTGTATTCAGGAAATTGGCCTGGGTTACTATCGGTCTTACAGGATTTTTCGCGCTTTGCTTTGTGTATAAGGTGCCGGTACTTGGATACCCTGTTTTTATGATGACGGGTCCCATAGTCGGCACAATCATGGGATTCCGGAGTCGTCCGGAAGGCACCAAGCGAAGGGGTGGAAAGTAGTTTTGCCGCATGGTTCGCCCAGCGGTTTTTTTATTCCCATTTATTCTCACTTGAAAAGTGCGGCAAGCCATTGTACAATGCCTACAGCACCTACCGGAGGTTTCATGCTTGCAGGCAAGAAGCTTAATGTTCAGAGAGTATCTCTTTTGCTCGCTCGTATTGCACAAGCCCTCTCTGTCGCAAAAGACCGAAAGGTCCTCCGAGATCCAGGCTATCTCCGCTTGAAAGAACTCGCTATCCGAGTGGCCTCCCGTAATCGTGGCGCCTATTGCAAGAAACGCGTCCAAGACATGATCAGGCGTCGTGAGGCACTACTTTCCAGGGGATAACGATAGGATTACTTGATTTTTCTGATTTGCCGCCAATAGGGCGGCTTTTTATTACAACACCAGATTGATCGGCTTGCCGGCGGTGAAGGCGTCGATGCTTTCCAGGGTTTTATCCAGAATGCGCCGGACTGCTTCGGCAGTGTTGAATGCGGTATGCGGAGTGATCAGGACGTTCGGCATCTGCATCATGTCGCGGTTGAGGGCGACAAGCTTCTTCGTTTCCGGATCGGTAATCGCGGCATCGGCCGAAGCGGGATGTTTGGTTTCGGGTTCGGCTTCCAATACGTCCAGCGCCGCACCGGCGAGCGTGCCGTTTTTCAAGGCGGCAACGAGCGCTTCGGTTTCAATAATCGCTCCGCGGGCGGTATTCACGAGATACGCGCCTTTTTTCATCAGCGGTATATTCTCCTTGTCGAGCAGATGATGCGTGTCTGGCGTGTAGAGGCAGTGAATCGTCACCGCATCGGATTTGGCAAGAAGCATGTCGAGCGGAACGTAGGTATATCCCAATTCTTCCGCCGCGGCGTTGTTCGGATACGGATCTGCGGCGATGACGTTCATTTCCAGTCCTTTCGCGATCTTGATGGCTTTCTGGCCGATGCGGCCGGTGCCGATGACGCCGAGCGTTTTTCCGGCGAGATCCATGCCGCGGAGATGTGAGAGGTCGTAAGATCCCGACTGTTTGATTTCATCAATCGCCGGATAGAGATTGCGGGTCAAGCTCAGCAGTAATCCGAAAGCGAATTCGGCGACGGTGTTGTTTCCATAGCCGGGGACGTACGAAACGGTGATGCCGCGTTTCTTGCATTCGGCGAGATCGATATGATCGAAGCCGGTCGAGCGGGTCGTGATGTATTTCAGGTTGGGAAACGCATCCAGCACGGCCGGAGTGATGCGCGAGTTCACGAAGATGGAAATGACTTCACAGTCACGCCGCTCCGGCAGATGTTCAGGAGTTATTTTCTCAGAACTGAATGTCAGCTCGTCTTTCGTGAGATGTTCTTTGATTTCGTCTTTCTCCCAACCCTCAAGTTCAAAAAATCCAATGACCATAAATTTCTAATTCCCAATTCCTAATTTCTAATGCTTTTGACTTTGTGACCTTTGACTTTCTGACTACCCCTTGATTGCTATCAGTATATCAGAAACATTTGATCCGGTATTGCCGGTCAGGATATAATCGCCGGTTTTGGTGAAGAAGCTGTATGAATCGTCGTTTGCCATGAATGCCGCCGGATCCAGGGAAAGCTTCCGGGCGTGTTCGCGGGTGAGGGCATCGGCGATGCCGCCGGCGTGATCGGTGTTATCGCGTCCGTCGGAGGCGAGGGAGATGACGAGTTCGTCATCACCGATAGCCGCCAGCGCCGAAAGCGCCAGTTCCTGATTGCGCCCGCCGTTTCCCGCGTGTCCGGTCAGAGTGACGGTGGTTTCGCCGCCATAGAGCAATGCGGTATGCGCGGGTTCCCGCGCGATCGCGGATGCCATTTCGGGCCCCTTTGCGCGTGCTTCGCCGGAAAAAGCATCGGATACGATCCTGGTGGCATAGCCCTTCTCCTCCGCAGTTTTTTGCATGGCTTCCAGCGCAGTGGTATTGGAAACAAGGAGAATATTCTTCACGCGCTCGAAGTATTTCCGGTCCTTCGGTGTTTCGATGAGCGACACCGGCCCGAACGCGCATTTCTTCCAGACATTGTTCCGTTCGATGATCTTTTCAGCATCGGCGATGGTGGTGGTGTCGGGAACGGTCGGACCGGAAGCGACGAATTCAAGATTGTTTCCCGGGACATCCGAGAAGATCAGTGAAATGACACGCGCGGGGTAGGCGTATTGCGCGAGAAATCCTCCCCGGGCGCCGGAAAGATGTTTGCGGACGGTGTTCATTTCAGTGATCGGGACGCCGGATCCCATGAGACATTCCACGATGACCGTTTCATTCTGACAGGTGAAGTTTCCCGGCTGGCACAAGAGCGCCGAGCCGCCGCCGGAAATGAGCATGAGCACGAGATCGTCTTCGCGCGTGTCTGAAAGCATGCGGATGATTTCCCTGGTCGCGTCAATGTTCTGTTCGGAAGGGAAGGGATGCGTCCCGACGAGCGATTGTATCTTGTGGAGGTTTCCGGCCTGGACATCCAGAATGATGCCGCCGGTCACGACATGGCCGAGGATCTTTTCCACCGCCGCGCCGGCTTCCAGCGCGCACTTTCCGATGCCGATGACGAAAACGCGCTTCACGTCCTTGAGTGGGACGGATTCTCCGGCGACGGTCAGGATGTTGTTGTCCAGGGAGATGTTTTTCGCGATGACGGCGGCGGTGTCGATGGCTTCCAGTCCGGCGTCCAGGATATCCAGCGCATCCGTGCGCAATGGCGTTGTCGCGATCTTGTCGTAATTTCGTATCTTCATTACTTCTATTTTACTGCTTTTTCGGGAAATGTCGGGTTTCGGGCTGTGCATAATTGACGCCTTCGTATATTTTCGAGTATAGTATTTGCAGTAATCTATCTTTGAAAAGGTGAAAAATGGAAGAAGAGGAACTGGTGGGGCGGGGAGACCTGGCTGTTCCGCACGAGATGATTCCCGGATTTCTTGAGCGCTCGGTGAAGGAAAATGCAGTTTGTAGGGTGTATTCGGTT
>JAGWKK010000010.1 GCA_028865335.1 Patescibacteria group bacterium
TTCGCCGATATCACCGGCCTGCGCCGGAGTTTCCGGACATCATATGAAGGCATTGCGCGGATGATCAAGCGGGATCTCGATACGGAACTCGGATTCACTTTTTCCGTCGGCCTCGCTCCCAACAAGGTTCTCGCCAAAGTCGGATCGAAGTGGAAGAAACCCTCCGGCCTTACGGTCATCCCCGGCCGCTATGTCCGGCTCTACCTCCAGCATCTACCGGCCGAGAAAATATGGGGGATCGGCACTCAGACGGCGGCGTATCTCCGGAAGTTCGGCATCGCGACCGCGCTTCAATTCGCCGACAGGGACGAAACCTGGGTCAGAAATCATCTCTCAAAACCATTTCAGGAAATCTGGCGCGAGCTGCGCGGCGAGTGCGTCTATCCGCTGGTCACGAAGCCGAAGGAAAGCTATGCGTCCATCCAGAAGGTGAAGACGTTCACGCCTCCTTCAAGCGACCGGCAGTTCATCTTTTCCCAGCTTTCCAAGAATATCGAGAACGCCTGCATGAAGGCGCGGCGCTATGAGCTTGCGGCTTCGGGCGTGGCGATATTCCTCCGTACGCAGGATTTTCATGACCAGGGGATTGAAATTTCCTTTTCCTATCCGACGTCCATACCCGATGAGATTATCGGCGCGATCGATCCGGCATTTTCCGAGCTGTATGATGCGCGCAAGCTGTATCGATCGACCGGCGTCGTGCTCCTGGGACTGAAGACGGATGCGCCCGGGCAACTCGATCTGTTCGGTGAGAAAATCAGGACACATAATCTGCTCCGGCTGTATCGCGTCATTGATGAGGTGCGGGAGAAGTACGGCAAGCATACGATTTATCTCGGCTCCAGTTTTCTTGCCAACCGGTTCCAGCAGCACGTGGGGGAGCGCGGGGATGCGCCGGAACGGAGATCGATGCTCCTGAAAGGAGAAACGAAACGGAAACGGCTGGGCATTCCGTTGTTCATGGGGACAGTTCAGTAATACATTTTTATTATTCTTTACGACGAGGGCTTGACAGATGGCTTTTCTAAGCATTGACGTGCGTATGAAGATATGATATAATATCTTTGAATTATACATATCCCATGTCCATTCTATCTGCCCTTATTCGAAATCTAGAGACTCTAATAACAGGGGTTCTTATTGCCGCTCACGTGGTTTCTACCCCGGTCATAACAACGACAAGCGCAACAATCCAATCGCAAATTCCTTTGGCGAATGACAATCAAGCAGCTACGATTGTAATTAATACAGGAAACACGGAAGCGCCTTCTTCCATATCACAGACGATGCTGGCCGGGGCGTCACAAAATCCAACGCAGTCTATTGTGCCCTCAAATCAAACAATAAGTACAAACAGCGCTGCTTGTGTTGAAATTGCGCAGGAGGCAGCAGTGAGTGAGGTGGGGAGTAGTAGGGGGATGCCGGGTATCCTTGCGGGTCCTATAGTTCCTACGCAGGCGTATTTCAAAAATGGTGATTGCTTTTACGAGCTAACTTATAGTACGAGCTCCCCGAGCCCATCTTATGTGAGAGTAATTCATTATGCACCAAATGATGGTTTTATCGCCAGTTGTAATTACTCAAAATCTGGCGTTCTATGTTATAGCGGCGGATCTAGTATTACTGAGGCCGTATTCCATTTGATAGAGGCTCAATATCTCTCAAATTAGTGAAGTAATGGAATATGAGAGTGCCAAAGCTAATCAAAGATCATCTTGCGAACGCTCGGTATTATTTGAGAGCGACCGAAAAACTACCGTCGCGCGATTTCGACGGAATACGGATATTCCTTTTGCTCACAGCGTGGGAGAACATGACCTTGGCCGACGAGAGATTACACGCATGGGCTCAGAAAACAAAAACACCAAAAGAGTTGAACAAAAGTCATACGCACAAGCTGCAGGAGGTGCGCGGCCCTCTTATTCGCGTAGTCATTCCAAAGAAGGCGGGCTCTGATGGGGTTAGGCGAGCTACTACAACCGAGTATTCAAAGCCGGAAGAGCTGGCAACGTTATTGGAAGTTTGTCGCTACGGCCCGAACGATGGCTCAGCCGACCTAGGCACTTATTTTCAAAATCGCTGGTTTACGGACGAGCTCGAACGAGATTTACAAAACAAAATTGAATGGACGGAGATAATGATTGGCGTCTTCGAGACATATCCTACTGCAAATCCTTAATTCTTGGAAGCGGCTGGATTGCTGGACGCCGGCATTGTGGGAGATCCGGGAATATTCGCCCCAGAATCTTGCAGGATTGAATTGACCGCCCTTCGGGCGGTTTTTGTTCATAAAAAAACCAACCGGAGAGGTTGGTCAGGGGAGATGTCCGCAGCGGGGATCCGCCGCGCGTTCGCGTGCGGCCGCTCGTACGAGATAACCGATCTGTGCCGCATACAGAAGCGGCCAGTGTTCGGCGTGTTCCCGGGAGGCGATGGCGATGATGACGCGTTTGAATTCCGATCGCTGATTCAAAATCGACTGATGTCCGCATTCCAGAGGGACTCCTCGATGGTCATCGATCGCGTGGAGGAATTCATGGGCAAGGATGATGCCGCATTGCGCCCGGAGGTCCGAATCGGTCATGTGCGTCCGCCGTTTTTTGAACAATCGGGCAGTCTCGGGGACGATGCGATTGGGAAAGAACGTGACGTTCCCGGCTTCCGTCGTGTACATGGCCTGGAGATGGCCGAGAAATCGCGTGTCGCTGTGGAGCTCGAAATTCATGAGCAGCGGAGGTTTCCGCATTCCGGTCATCCCGATCGAATGCGCGACGAGGGACCAGGTGCCGCCGTAGAACTGCGGCGTGACTATCGCTTCGACCGAGCGCAGATCGGGACGGTGCAGCGGCGCCGGCCGCGCCTTCCCGATTCCCGCAAAAAGCGCCAGACAGGCCGCGACGAGTCCGAGAAATCTCATGATTCTCCTTGGGAAGCTGCTTCAGTTACGATAGCAAATAACCGCCAAGAATCAATGGCGAATCTCTTAAAAACAAAAAACGCCCTGCAGGGCGTTTTTTGAGAAATGACTACCGCGCCATTTTGTTGTAGATCCAGGCGATCACGACTCCCGCGAGGAAGCCGTCGCCGAACGCCCAGAGTGCGCCGATGACTGCGCCACCGAGGGACAGGCCGTATCCGAGATACAGCGAAGCGAGTGGAGCGACCAATCCGGCTCCCCATCCGCCGAACCATAATGCTGCAGGAACCAGAAGAAACACGTAAAGCGCCCAGAGGCTTCCGATTGCGACGCCGAGGGCGACAGGCTGGCATTTATTCATAATGTCTTCCGTTTGTCTTTAATAAAGACGACCTTTCTTTCAGTATATCATCCGAGAGAGTGCCTCCGGAAAAGGACTTCCGGTCCGGGATTTGATATGCTTGATATATGCTTTCTTCGGAATCAAAACAGGATTCGCTTTTCAGGCGGTTCGTGCGGGCGCTCGGCCCCGGATTCATCACCGGCGCGGCCGATGACGATCCGTCCGGTATCGCCACCTATTCGCAGACCGGCGCGCTCTTCGGACTGACGCAGCTGTGGCTGGCGCTGTTTTCCTATCCGTTCATGACCGCCATTCAGGAAATGTGCGGCCGCATCGGCATGGTGACCGGCACCGGACTTTCCGGCATGATCAAGAAATACTACTCGCGCAAAGTGCTGGTCGGCGCGGTCTTTCTGCTGCTCGTGGCGAACATGATCAATATCGGGGCCGATCTCGGCGCGATGGCATCCTCCCTGCAGTTGCTGATACCGGTTCCGTTTGCGGTCCTCCTGATCGCGATCACCGCATTCACGCTCCTCGTCGAGGTGACGGTGCCGTATCCGACCTATGCGAAGTTTCTGAAATATCTGACCCTGTCACTTCTCGCCTATATCGCCGCGGCGCTGACAATCCATCAGGATTGGGGTATGATCTTGCACGCGACGCTGGTTCCGCATATCGTCCTGAGCCGGGACTATCTTCTGAACATCGCGGCGCTGCTCGGTACGACCATTTCGCCCTATCTCTTTTTCTGGCAGGCCGATGAGGAGGTGGAGGAAGAAGTGGAGCGTCACCAGATCCGCGGGATGGGGAAAGGGGTCCCGAAGATCAAATCCTCGGACATCCATCAGATGCGGGTGGACACCGCTACCGGGATGTTTTTTTCAAACCTTATCACCTTTTTCATCATCATCACGGTCGCGACCACGATCGGCGCGGCGGGAATCCATACCGTTGAAACCGCGGCCGATGCCGCAAGCGCCCTGCAGCCGCTTGCCGGCGACTTCGCCTTCCTTTTGTTCACGCTGGGCATTCTGGGAACGGGGCTTCTGGCGGTTCCGGTGCTTGCGGGTTCCGCGGCATATGCCATGGCAGAAGCGATGCAGTGGGAAGAGGGATTGAGCAAGCGGTTCCGGCAGGCGCACGGTTTTTACGGAGTCATCACGATCGCGACTCTGGTCGGTTTGCTGGTGAATTTCACTTCCGTCGGTTCCATGACCATGCTGTATTATGCCGCCATGCTCAACGGCGTCCTGGCGCCGCCGCTGATGGTGCTGATTCTGCTCATCGGCAACAACAAAAAGATTCTCGGCGACCGTACCAACGGGAAGGTTTCAAATACGTTCGGCATCGTCATCACCGTGATCATGAGCGTGGTATCGCTCGCATTGCTGTACGCGATTCTGTAGCATGGGAAAAACAGCCCGAGGGCTGTTTTTTGTTTTTAACGTTCGCTGGCGAAGTGGAAGCTGGCGTAGGAAACATAGGAAGCCACGAAGATGCCGATCCAGCTGAGCCAGAAGGGGACGATCAGCGTTCCAATCTCAATCTGCCAGCCGAAGACGAGGCGGAGAATGTGCGCGAGTGCGGCGGCACCGGTCGCGAAGCCGACTGCGAGAAAAAGAGTCCGCTGCGAGACCGAAGGATGGAGGATTTGCGGATGCCAGGCGTATTGGATCAGCATGATGAGCAGAAAGAGATCGAAAATGATCCAGAGCATCGCCGTCTGTTCCGTGATGAACGATCCGAGGAACTGCATCGGCAGGAGTCCGCCGGAAACCAGCCAGATGCCGAAGATCAAGTCACCGGCGATCAGGCCGGCGACGAATTTCGCCGCTTCGCGCAACGTTTCTTTGTGAGTCATATGGTTTATTTCTGATTTGCGTTCGTATTCGCCTTCGCTTGGGCCTGCGCCTGGGCTTCGGCGACGATCTCTTTCCCTTTCGCCGCGACTGTCTTTTCGGCTTTGGAGAATTTCAAAAGCGAGAAGACCACGAAGCTTCCCAAAATGATACCGACGACGTTGAAAAGAAAAACCAGGAAATAGAAACGGACCAGGTCGATGTTCAGCACGCTGAGCTGGATACCGACGAGGCTAAGCGGGGGAACCAATGAAACCGCGATCGCGATGCCCGGAAGCGCTTCGGCGATCTCCTTCCGGACCCAGGCGAATGTCGCCGCGACGCCGGAAGCGAACGCGACCAGGAAATAGAGGATAGCGGATCCGAACGTATTCTGCACGATATGAAGCGTGTCGGAGACGCCGAAAATGACGGCTGCGACGAATGAGATGGCGACAACGATCGCGAATGACTTCACCATGAGCCAAGTCACATTTTTAACGACGGTCAGTTCGCCGACCAGAAGACCGAGCGCGATCATCAGCATCGGGGTGAGAACCGGAGTCACCAGCATGCCGCCGATGACGATCGGTGCGTTGTCGAGCAGAAGGCCACAGGCGATGATCACCGCGGAAAGGATGAGCAGGAGATAGTAGGCGGTGGTCGACCTGCTGCGCTTGAAAAGCTCGTCGACGGTTTTGTATTGTTCTGTCCTGGTGACGGAGAGAACGTTGGGGTTTTCTTGTGCCATGTTCTCAGTATACTACAAACGCAGCCGGTGCCGATACTCTCGGACTGGTGACTCCGGAACGTGATCGCGGGTTGTACCCTGTATGAAGAAGATCATCGGGTTTCTGAGCGCGCATCGGTTCGCTGTCGCGGCGGCAGTGGTTGCGGTATGTATCATTGGCGTCATCGGGATCCGGCAGGTGATAACGGTCCGACGGGCCCACGCTACCTTTGAAAATTACTATGCGTTCCGGGGCTGTGTGCAGCTTTTAGAGCGGGGTGATGATTATGGCATGTGCCGGACCGACTCCGGTCAGGTGATCAGAATAGTCCGGTTTCGGAATCGCTGGTATCTGGACGGTGATCTTCCGCAGTGCGACTTCGGCATCTGTTTCTGATCCTTTCCTTCCCGCCGTGTACACCGTGGTATACTGGAAAGAGGACGGTTTTATATTTAATTCAATCACCAATCTTATGAAGTACGAAGCGGAGAACTTCGATCGCCTGCTGGGCACGCAGGGATTCAGCGATAACCTATTACAAACTCATTTCAAGCTGTATCAGGGATACGTCGCGAATACCAACAAGCTTGCGGAGTCGTTAAACGCGATGCTGCAGGATGGGAAAACGGCGACGCCGGAATATTCCGAGCTCAAGCGCCATTTCGGCTGGGAGTTCAACGGCATGCGCCTGCATGAATACTATTTCGGCAATATGACCAAGGAGAAAAGCTCCTTTGAGTCCGACTCTCCGCTTGCGGAGAAGATGAAAGCGGATTTCGGAAGTACCGACCAGTGGCTGAAGGACTTCAAGGCGACGGGCGGCATGCGCGGGATCGGCTGGACCATCTTATATCACGATACGTCGAAGGACCGGCTGTTCAATACCTGGGTGACCGAGCACGACGCGGGACACCTTTCCGGCGCGACGCCGCTTTTGGTGCTTGATGTCTTCGAGCACGCCTATGTCTTCGATTACGGCATGAAGCGCGCTGATTATATGGAAGCGTTCTTCAATGCGGTTGACTGGGGTGTTGTCGGAAAGCGATTGGGGAAATAAAAAGAAAAAGCCCGCGTTACGACGCGGGTTTTTGTTTTTCTGCGCGTTTGTCGCGCCATCGGAAGTAGAGCTGTGCAAGAAGGAATGCGCCGATATTGAGAAGGACTCCGGCCACGAACGAGAGGTATCCCAGTTTCGTGACGATGGGGCTTCCGTATTCGGCGTTCGGATACTTTGCCGCAAGATCCATGGAAAGAATGAAGAAGACGATGTAACTGCAGATGATCGTGCTGATCCCGTATGCGATCACCCTCAGCAGAATCCTCAGCACCTTTCCGGTCATGGGGCGCATCCCGCTTTGCCGTGTTCTGCCTTGAGTATACGCGGGAAGTGAATCTTTTTCAACAAAAAAATCTCCCCGGAGGGAGATCAGTCTTTTGAGAATCCCATGGCCCGCGCGCAGGCTTTGTGCTGATTTCTCAGCCTGTCAGCTGCGCCGATAAGGATGTCGGTGGTGATGATTGTCTGATTTTTGCTGACCATGGACAGGAGCGCGTTCGTGCCGATTTCTCGGACGAATGCCGGAGGATAATCCGTGCAGTGTTCGGCGACCTTACCCCAGGCAATGTTCTGATCGAGGTGCTGCGATCGTATCGTTGCTTCGATTATTTTCCGGATTTCCGGCGTCGTCAGCTTGCCGAGCTCGATGATGGCGTCCATTCTTCCGGGCCGCTGCATTGCTCCTTCGATCGCATCCGATTTGTTTGCGGTCATCAGGATGATGATTTCGGCGCTTTTGGAGAGGGCGCCGTCAATGTCGTCGAGGATCTTTTTGAAGGCGTACGAATTGTGGCTCCGTTGCTCGTGGTCAATCTCTTCTATGAAGACGATTGCGGGCTGATAGTGACGCGCCAGTTCGAGTGCGGCGCCGATCGCTCCTTCTTCCTTTCGGCTCGAGGGCGGGACTCGGATGAATGTCCATCCATGCCGCATCCCTTTTTTTGCGGTGAGCAGTGCGGTTGTGGTTTTTCCCGCACCGAATTGTCCCGTCAGGAGAACGCGTCTTTTTCTGATGGTGATACCGGCTGCTTTGCAGCTATCTCCTTTTTCAATCAATGTCCAGAGATTCGCATCGAGTTCGTCATGGGTCGAGGGCGCGTAGATGAGATCGTCCTGATTGATGCCTGAAAGGTCGATGAATTCGCCGCTGATATCTATCGGCTTGCCCTGATAGATGCTTTTGGTCTTCAGATATGCGTCAATTGCGTCCAGGAATGAGAGCGTTTCCGCCTTGTACTGTTCAGCGATCTCGTATTCGATCAGCGAAATTTTTTGTCCGATTGTGAATGTCCCGCGGAGCGACGGGTGGACGATCAGCAAGGAGCCGATGATTCCCTGAGTTTCGCCGCCCTGGACCTTGATAAGGTCGATCATGACGGGACTGCGGAATATTCGCTTCCGGACGCCATGAATGGCCTCAGTTCCATAGCGCTCTTCGGCAACCGCCTTGAATGCGATAGCGACATCGCGCGGGCTGTACTCGAAGTATTTGCCCACATTGATCTTCCGGGAGAAGGAATTGAACATGCCGCCTCTCTTTTTCAGAGACCTAACCTGAGTATATCGGTTTCTTTGATGCGGAGTCAACGAAGGGTCGCAATAAAAAAGAGCCCTTAGGGGCTCCGGGTGTGCGACGCGCGTCTTTTGTAGTCATCAAAGATTTCCAGATGGAGGCGGGTCGCCCGTTTCCATTGTCCGGCGTCTCCGCGGGGACCGAGGGCGATGTAGGCGACTCGATAGGCGTCGAGGAGCTTGCCGCATCGGGCGCAGGGGATTTTACCGACGTACATCAGAAGCGTTCCGTTCGGTGCGCTGAAGACGATGGTGCGCTCGAGATCCCGCACGTCTGCATGGACGATTATGTCCGGAAGCCGGTGCCGCCAGAAACAGAAGCGCATGTGGATCCTCTTTTCAGGTGCTGTTGTCAGTGTATCGCGGTCCGGGGGAGCGGGCAATGCTTGAAGCCGGGATTTTTTCGCGGTATGCTCTAGGCAGAGAGTTGAGCGGAGCTACTTTATGGCAAAACAGAAACCTTCAATCCGGATCCGTTTTTTTAAAACCTATTGCGCTGCAATCAGAAACAGCATCGGAACGAAGTTGTTCCGCAACTTCTTCCTTTCGCTGGACGGGAAAGAAATGGATGCGACCCGAAACGGTGTGGTGTCCTGCGCGTTTTATGCTTCGAATATCCTGCACATGTTCCCGGCGCAGAAGCTGATCCGCGGGCCGCATACGACGGTGTCTTCCACGGTCGCGGACATGGAGCAATCGGGCTGGTACAAAATCGGGAAGCCGCGCACCGGTGCGGTGCTGGTGTGGGAGCCGAAAACTTCCGCCGGGAGCACGAATGCCCATATCGGTTTCTCTGTCGGCGATGACGAGGCGATCAGTAACGATGCGCGGTCAGGCAGTCCGAAGAAACATCACTGGACATTCGGCGAAAAAGACGGAAAGCCGGTCCGGCGGGTGACGGCGATCTACTGGCATCCGGCATTGGATGAGTAATACAAAAGACATGCGCGTGCATGTCTTTTTCTTATCCGAATAATTTCTGCCACCAGGATTTCCGGGGAGGGGCGAATCCGATACGGGTTTGCGGAGAGGGTTCCTGATGGAGAAACCGCGCCATGACGCTTTTGATGCGCGCCACTTCTTCGGCGACGACCGGGCCGTCGTATTCGCCGCTGTGCGCGCTGGACCCCTCATAACTCGGCTTCTTCATATCCAGGTGGATGCTGGCATTCGTGCCGTCGTTCGCGGTTTCCAGATAGACATGGAACCGCGGATAGAACCGGCCCGGGTCCAGACTGCGCGCGTAGCTGATTTCAAGATTCTTGTGCGGGTTCTGGATCTCGATATAACCGCACTTGCGGAGAAAATAGGGAGATGAGATCGCCAATTGGGGGATGGTGAAACGCATGATACTATTATAGTATATAACGCCTCCTATGCCAGTACCGCTCCGGTTTCCTCAGGATGAATTGTCCCATCACGCGCTCATCGAGTGGTGGTATTTCAACGGCAACGTCACGGATGATGCGGGCAATGAGTATGCATTCATGTACTGCCTGTTCCGGACCGATCCGCGCAAAATCAACCTCCCCTTTCTCAGCAAGATACCGCTCTCCGATCTGTATTTCAGCCATTTCGTACTTTCGGACGCGCATGCGCAGAAGATGGAATCGGGAACCGAACTGTTCTACAGCAATCCGCCGCAGGATGCCTCGCGGACGCTGCTGCATCTTTCATCGCCGGACGATTTCTCCCTGGAGGAATATGCGCCGTTCTCCTACAGACTGAAGACCGCGCAGGTGGATTTCGACCTGGTTTCATGGAAGCAGCCGCTGCTGGTGAACGAGACGGGCTGGGTGGCGGTGAAGTCGGGCGGCGCGTATTACTATTCATTGACCGATCTGGATGCGAAGGGGTCGCTGACGCTCGGCGGGAAGAAGCTGTCGGTGCGCGGCAAGGCGTGGATGGATCACCAGTGGTCGGACGAACCTGCGTCTTCGGAGGATAAGTGGAACTGGTTCTCGCTCCAATTGGAAAGCGGTGACGAGATTCTGTGCTGCGAGTATGGCGACCGGAAAAAGGTGAAGTTCGCGACGATTTCGCGCACGGACGGAAGCCAGGCGACGACGCACGCGGTGACCATCCGGCCCGCGGACAAGGTGTGGCGCAGTTCAAAGACGGGCGCGGCGTACCCGACAAGATGGGAGATCGAGCTTCCGGAGTGGCATATGCGGTTTGAAACGAATGCGAAGGTGTCTGAGGGCGAGGTTATTTTCGGCGCGATCAATTATTGGGAGGGCGGCATACGCGTCAGCGGCACCGCGAACGGCGCCGCGGTAGCGGGGAACGGATTCATGGAAATCGTCGGCATTCCGATGAGCGAATCCGCGCTGATCGTCTATGCCAAGGAAGCGGAGGCGCTGGTGTCCGAATATCTGCACCGCTATCTCTGATCGGCAAACATTTTCGTTTTTCACCGAGTTATACTGGTATGACAATTCGACGGCATTCGCGCGGAAAAAAACCGAACACCCGCGCCATGTCCCACAAGAAGATCGTGGTGATCGGCGGCGGCACCGGCGTCTTTACGATTCTGAGCGCGCTGAAGCATGACTTCGACCGCCTGACGGCGATCGTGACGATGGCGGACGACGGAGGATCGACCGGCATTCTGCGCGAAGAGTTCGGCATTCTGCCGCCGGGCGATCTGCGCCGCGCTTTGATCGCGCTGTCGCATGCGGACAACAAGATGCTCGCGGATCTTTTTGCATACCGCTTCCAGGAAGGGGCAGGACTTTCGGGACACAATTTCGGCAACCTGTTCATCACGGCGTTGCATCGGCTGACGAATGACTTTGAGCGGGCGATCGCGGAGGCGGGGAAGATGCTGCAGGTGCGCGGCCAGGTCATCCCGGTGACGCTGACGTCGACGCAGCTGGTCGCGGAGCTGGCGGACGGCCAGGTCGTCCGCGGCGAGACGAATCTGGACATTCCCAAGCATGACGGGCATCTGCGGATCTCGCGCATCTGGCTGCAGCCGACCGCGTCGGCGAATCCGAACGCGATCCGGGCAATCAAGGAAGCCGATCTTGTGATCATCGGTCCCGGCGATCTCTTTACCAGCATCATCCCGAACCTGCTGGTTGCCGGCATTCCCGAGGCGCTCCGGACGACGCGCGCCAAGGTGGCGTATTTCGTGAATGTCATGACGAAGCTGGGAGAGACGCATGGATTCAGCGCCTCGGATTTCGTGCGGAACATCGAAGCGTATCTCGGTACCGGAGTATTGGACTATGTGGTGCTGAATGATTCGAAGCCCGCGCCGGCACGGCTCAAGCCCTATATCCGCGAGCATGCGGAATTCGTGGAACCGGACACGGAAGCGATTCATCTGAAAAAAGGCGGCGTGCCGCTTGCCGTCGATCTGATCCGGTCGAAGGGATATATCCGCCATGATCCGAAAAAGGTATTGCGGGTTGTGAAAATGATCGTTTAGCAGTACACTGTTCCGTAGCACGTCACTTCGGAGGATTGATGAAACAGGAATTGTGGCCCGTTTCGGAGAAGATCGAACTCGTGTGCACGTTGGCGCATCGGATGAGGCGCGAGGCGCGATTCCGGCTGACGATCCGATACGCATTCTTCTGGAAGGCCTTTCGGGTTTCGACGATGGCGCGTGAAACGTGCCAGATGCCCCGCCTGGTCATGGAGCAGTGTCTTCTTTTGCAACGGTTGGGCATTCTCACCCAGCTGCGGCCTTCGTCCGATCCCGACGTCGCCTGTTTCGATCTTTTGGGAGAGAAGGTAGACGAGTTCCGGCCCCTGCTCAGGGCACTCGACCTCATTCCCTGATACGCGACTCCGCACCTGCGGAGTTTTTTGTTGTCCGAAGTTGGTGTACAGTTTTGGTATGAGGATTGACGGAAAAAAGATAGCGGAAGCGATCATTACCCGGCTGCGCGCGCAACCGAAGCCCGACAAGATGCTCGCCGCGGTGCTGGTGGGCGACAATCCGCAGTCGCTTAGTTTTCTGAAGCAGAAGGAGCGTGTCGCGGAATTATTGGGCGTCCCGTTCCACCTGTATCGGTTCGAGACGTCGGTGCCCGAAGCCGATCTGATCCTGGGGATAAAAAGATTAGGCGACGACCCTGAGGTCGGCGGCATCATCGTCCAACTGCCGCTGCCGGCGCATTACGACCGCGACGCCGTCCTCGCGGCGATTAATCCCCGCAAAGATATTGATGCGATCTCGCCGGCGAGCAAGGAATGGGTGGACTCGCTTCCGGTGGGGGTGGTGAAGGACATACTTGCCGAAGCTGATGCGGATATGCGGCATAAAACGATTGCAGTTGTCGGCCGTGGATTTCTTGTCGGAAAGCCGGTCATGGCGTGGCTGGATGCGATGGGAAAATCATACGCGCTTTATCACAGTCAGAACGATCTGCGGGGAATCAAGGAAGCTGATGTGATCATCACCGGCGTGGGCAAAGGAGGATTGATCAAGCCGGCCATGCTCAAGCCGGAAGCGGGCGTGATTGATTTCGGATATGATCGGATCGACGGGAAAATGATGGGGGATTTCGATCCGCGACCGCTGGCGGACGATCCGGGAAGGATCGCATGGTATACGCCGACGCCGGGAGGAACGGGGCCGATTCTGATTGCTGAGATTTACAGGAATTTCTATAAATTGTGCGCACGATTATAAAAATGCAATGGAATAGCCGGATGTGTTTCGTGTAAATGAAATCCTCCCGCATGGCGGGAGGTTTGTTTAATGCACTGCCTTTTGTGACGTACCGGGCTGGGCGGGAATGTGGCCGGGGCAGACGCAGTGTTTGATGGTTTCGTTATCGATTTCATCGGGATGTTTATTCAGCTTCTTGGCGAGCAGCTCCGGAATGAGATCTTGGAGATCGATGAGATTCTCGAATGCCGCAATGCCTCCGTTAACGGTGGTCAGAAGACAGGATTCGTCGCCGGTTCTGCTGGTATAGAGCGCAACCCAATGATTGCCCAGATCGGTGAAGTCCTTCTCGTTAATGCCGAGCTCCTTCAGTTGGTTCGGGGTCATTTCTCCTCCCATGAGTTCTGAGCATATCCTACGCTTGCCGGGTAATTTTTGCAAGAAAAAACTTCCCTTATGGGGAAGTGATTGCGGCGACATAGGTCGTACCGGGCGGATTGATGAATGTGCAGATGAAGTCGTGCGAGGTCAGTTCGGGAAATCGTTTGGCAACCAATTCCGAAAGCCGGACGCGCGCCTCAAAATAGTCGTCCTTCGCTACGGCAAGCACGAGGTCATACGAGATCCGATCGCGGACTCTCCGTATGCGATAGGCGACTACCGTGCCTGCGAGGGATTTGTTCTGCTCTTCGGAAAGCGGGACCGGAAGATCGATGACTGCAATTCCATCTTTTTCCCAGCGCCGGAGTTCCTTGGCTGACAGCAGCGTGCGCATTATCGGCACCTCTCCTTGGTAAACGAAAACAGCTAGGATAATCCTAGCTGTTTTCCTGAAGCTTGTCCAGAAATTCTATTTCACGACCGCTTCGGTTTTCTTCTTGAGGTCATTCAACATCTTTTTGTCCTCTTTCAGCTGCTCAACGACGCGATCGAATCCGACGCCCAGTTTCTGTCCCTCTACGGAATAGGTCGCTCCGGATTTCGTGACGACGCCGTACTTGATGGCGGCGTTCAGGACGTCGGCCTCGTAGGAAATGCCCTGGCCGAACATGATGTCGAATTCAGCGTCGCGGAACGGCGCGGCCACTTTGTTCTTGACCACTTTCGCCTTGACGCGGTTGCCGACGACGGCTTCATTCTTTTTGACCTGCGCGATGCGGCGGACGTCGATGCGGACGGAGGAGTAGAATTTGAGCGCGCGGCCGCCCGGAGTCGTTTCCGGATTGCCGAACATGATGCCGATCTTTTCGCGGAGCTGGTTGATGAAGATGATCATCGTGTTGGATTTCGCGGAGATGGCGGTCAGTTTGCGGAGCGCCTGCGACATCATGCGGGCCTGGAGGCCGACGTGATGCGCGCCCATTTCGCCTTCGATCTCGGCTTTCGGCGTCAGCGCGGCGACGGAGTCCACCACGATGATATCGATGATTCCCGATTTGACCAGACTTTCCAGAATATTGAGCGCCTCTTCGCCGCTGTCCGGCTGGGAGATCAGGAGGTCCTTGATTTTGACGCCGAGTTTCGCGGCGTAATCCGGATCCATGGCATGTTCCGCGTCAATGAATGCCGCGCGTCCGCCTTTCTTCTGCGCCTGCGCGATGACGTTGAGCGCGAGCGTCGTCTTGCCGCTTGATTCAGGGCCGTAGATTTCAACGATGCGGCCTTTCGGCAATCCGCCGACGCCGAGCGCGAGATCCAGCGAAAACGATCCCGTCGGGATGACGTCCACGTTGACCTTCTTGGCGTCCCCCAGCTTCATGATGGCGCCTTCGCCGAATTTATCCTGCAGCGATGACAACAACGAATCGATGTCCTTCGCCTGTTCTTCCGGAACTGCCGCTTCCTTTTTTTCTTTACTCATGGGAAATGAATTTAATTATATTGCGTACAATGTATGCCTATTCTATCACCGTTCCGGCTTTCGGTAAATGCGCGGCGTGTACAGCGCTACGGTTTCGCGGGAACCGCCTGCGGGACGTACAGAATCTGCCGGGTGACGCTGGTCTGGCGGCCGAGGAATCGAGCGGCGGTGAAGGTGATGGTATTCAGGCCCGGCTGGAGCGGGTAATTCTCCTGGAAGGTATTGTCGGCATTCACGAAGACCTCCGTTCCGTTGATGGTGAGTTTGTCGCTCTGATCAAGGGATCCGGTGAGGGTGACGGGACTCGTGACGCTGGTGAGCATCGGGGATTGCGGGTAGGTGACGACGAGATCGGGTTTTCCGATCAGCCGGCCGGCGTTCAGGGCGAGATAGAGTGCAAGAAGGATTCCGAGGCCGGTCCATACTATCTTCGTATGGGACAACTGCCGGATGGCGAAACGGTTTTCCGGCAACCGGTCGAATTTACCCGAGGTCTTATGCGCCAGTTCCTTTTTATAGAGATCCCAGATTTCGTCGTGGTTCAGATGCAGCGCTTCGGCGATTTTCTTGAGATAGCCGCGCACATATGGAAGCGGCGGGAGTTTGTCCACTTCGATATTCTGGATCGCCCAGATGTAGCGTTCGGAAATGCCCGTCAGCTGGGCGAGTTTCTCGTGGTTGACGTTGCGCAGTTCCAGCGCCTCGTTCATGAGCGACTTGAGATCGTGATGGGGTTCGAGATTCGGCGGCATGGGATTGAAGGTGAATTAGTTTCATTTTAGTATAGATGGCCCTGCAATACAACTCATCGCGGAATTGAAAAAAATCCCAAACGGGGTATGATACGGGGTAAGCCCGGGTGGCGAATCCGCCAGCGGGCGGAGGCAGACCTGCCTGCCGGCAGGCAGGCGCAGGAGCCACCTAATGCCGCCGTGGTGAAATGGCATACACGACAGACTTAAGATCTGTTGCTCGCAAGAGCGTGTCGGTTCGAGTCCGACCGGCGGCACTTCATTTATATATTCTTAGTCCGGCCCCGGGCGCACAACAAAAAGCCACCGGTGAGGTGGCGGGTCTATTCCGCATGAAGTGCGGCATCCAGAAACTTCTCCGACTCGCTCTGGCTTTTCAATCCGCAGCTGATGAATTCCTTTTCAAATTCAGAAGTTGTGGGGAATCGGACGAGGTTCAACCCCTCCGGCCAGTGCGTCGGCATACTCAGGACGATCCTTCCCTGTTCAATCGCCGGCTGTTGGATGTGGTCGAGAATCGGGTCTTTCTTGTTCGTGATGATGCGATATCCTTTCTGAGCCGCATACTTGAGCTCTTCGATCAGATGCAGATTGACGTCAGTATGGAAATCATCAATGGTTCTCTGGAAGAGATTCTGTTTCGCGATATCCTGCGGCGTTTTAGGGTATTCCTCGAAGGGGCTGGTCGCAAAAAGGATGATCGTGCGATGCCCGCGTCGGATGAATTCTCCGAGGCGGAGCGTCAGGCCGTCGGAATGCGTTTCTTTCAATGTCGCGAAATGATACGGCTCGAACAACGGAACGATTGCCATCGATCCGATCATCGCTTCTTCCAAGAGAAAAGGTCGCTGCTGCATTTCGCTGTCATGGCTGAGCCATGAGGTGAAGCAACAATGCGATTCATTTTTCGTGATGACCTGCAGTGGGATTTCGGAACGGACCAGTTCTTTCATATTCAATTCGAGGTCGCTCGTGATCAATTCGTGCAGCGCGACGTGACCTTGAAGAATCGACGGCCGATGGAAGATCTTGAAGATCGGACCGAGGCGTCCGAGTTGCGCGATGAGCTTCGCGAATTGTCGGTAGCTGGCACCTTCGGTTTCGAGCTTCGTGATTGTTTCGAGAAGGCTCGGCGTGAGCATATCCACCAGCTCATTCACTTCCTTGAATACCTTCGGACCGTTCTTGATGATATTGACGATTTTCCGCTGCGTCTCAAGAGTGTCGAAATAGGCCTGGATGAAGGTCGCGGCCAGGACGGTTCCGGAAGAAACGGCCTGTACGAAGGAGGGCGTCACGTTGAGTTTCTTGAGAGCCGCAATGCGCCAGAACGCCTCCAGCACACCGTAGCCGCCGCCGAAAATACCGATGGCAACCTTCTCTTCGGGTGGTCGATTCATTGCCTTTTTCTGTTTTCAAGGATTACTCTCAAGCTACTCTTCCGGACGGCAAAAATCAACAAAAAACACCCCCGATGAGGGGATGTTTTTCAGTGACTAATTCAGGTTCACTTTCAGTTTCTTGGACTTCCGGCGGTCCACTTTCGGCATATGGATCGTCAGTACGCCGTTCTTCAGGCTTGCCTGGGATTGTTCCGGATCGATTTCCTGCGGAAGGATGACCGAGCGGGAGAACTTGCCCCAGTAGCATTCCTGGTAGAAATAATCCTCGTCGGCGATCTTGCGGTCCTTTTCGCGCTTGCCGCGGATGGTGACCGATTCCGGCGAGATGTCCACGTCCAGATTTTCCGGCTCCACGCCCGCGATGGTGGACTCAACCACGATCTCGGTCGGTGTCTGGTAGACGTCGATGGTCAGCTGGCCTTCGCCTTCGTCCATGAGTTCGGCGATGGGCGCAATCTCCTTTTTGGAATCTGTTTTTTTCGGTGTCATAGTGCCTGCTTTTGCGAGTTCAACATGGGGTTCGACCGGCATTTCTTCGGTGACCGAATCGGTCATATTCTCGAAAAACTTTTTTGTCTCCTCGTCCATAAGATATGAATTAATTGTGACTGTCGCTTACCCGCTTCAACTTTTCGAAATCGTACAGTATGAAAAGCGCCGCGACGATGAGGAACGTGGTGGGAATCACCACCGGCTCATACTTCAGTATAAGATAGTTGAAACTTGCATGCAATGCTACGGCAAGTGCAAAACCGATGTACAGCAATTTCCGTTTTCCGGTCACGAGGGAGCGCGCCCAGTAGTAGCCGAGGAGGCCCGAGCTGAGCGTGTGGAGGAGGGTGGCGCCGATGAAGCGGAGCGTGGTTGTTTCAAAGAAGATGCCGTTCGCCTTGGTGACCGCGGCGATGTTCTCCACGGCGGCGAAACCGAGGGCGGCGACGATCATGTAGATCATCGCGTCCACCGGCTCATCAAAATCCTTCGGATGTTCGCCGATGACGAGCCGCGCCGCGCCGAACTTGAAGAATTCCTCGATCGCCGCGAAGACGATGAACGAAAGGATGCTGAATTCCGCGATGCCGCGGTTCATCGCCCAGGTATTGTAGGTGACCTGGACGCTGAGCACGATAAGCGTGCTGATGGCGCCGGCAAGGAAGGTTTCAAAAATGAGTTTTTTCGGTTCGGGATGCGGATCTTCTTCCAGATAAAAAACCAGCCAGGCGAACGATGGGAGAAGGCCGAGGGCGAGCGGGAGATATTCCATTCTTCTATTTTACCATTTCTCCACCATCAGGAGTCCGCGCGATCCGCCGGGGAGCATCTGCCAGATCTGTTCGGTGACGTACGGCATGAACGGATGCAGCATCTTCATGGATTCCGAAAGGATGGCGATTAGCGTCTCCTGGGCGGCGGCCGCATCAGCGGCGTTCTCCGAATTGAGCCGCGCTTTGGATTCCTCGATGACTTTGTCCGCGAACGTGTGCCAGAAATAGTGGTAGGCGGTTTCGGCGGCGTGGCTGAAGTCGTAGGCGTCCAGATAGCGGGTGACTTTCTTCTTCGCCGCGGCGAGATCCTTGAGGTTCTTCTTGTCGGCGGCGGTCGGTTTCGGTTTCGCGCCGCGTTCGCGGACGTTCATAAGGACGAACCGGGATGCGTTCCAGATCTTGTTGGCGAAGTTGCGGTAGCCGCGGATCTTGTCTTCGGACATGATCGAATCATTGCCCGCTGCATTTCCGATGACAAGAGCCATACGAACTGCATCGGTACCATAAACATCGGCGACCTCCAGTGGATTGATGACGTTTCCCTTGGACTTGGACATCTTCTGCTTTAATTGATCCCTGACTATTCCATGGAAATAAACAATTTCAAATGGTATTTTGCCGGTTCGATAGAGGCCGAACATGACCATGCGCGCCACCCAGAAGAAGATGATGTCGTATGCGGTTTCCATGACGTTCGTAGGATAATAGGTTTCGAAGTCATTCGGCTGTGTGGTCATCAGGGTCGCGAACGGCCACTGGCCGGATGAAAACCAGGTGTCAAAGACGTCGGTTTCTTGGACGTACTTCGCATCGCAGAATTCGCATTTCGGTTCGGTCTTGCCGATGACGATCTCTTTGCATTTCACAACGTCACCTTCATGGCCTACACGCGGAATGCATTTCGGTTCGTGATACCACGCCGGGATGCGGATGCCCCAGACGATCTGGCGGGAGATGTTCCAGTCATGCAGATTGGTCATCCAGTGCATGAAAATTTTCTCGTAACGTGCCGGAAGGAATTTGATCTTCTTCGCTTTGACGGCGCCGACGGCGAGGTCGCGAAGTGATTTTCCACCTTTGGCCGGTTTTTCGGTCATCTTCACGAACCACTGCATCATGATGCGCGGTTCGATGACGGTCCTGCATTTGTAGCAGACCGCGACCTGATGCTTGTAGTCCTCGGGTTCTTTCGCGAAAGAAGGGCGCAGCAGTTCCACGGATTTTTCGCGCGCGGGATTTATTTTCAGTCCCTGGAGTTCGGCGCCGGCCTGGGCCGTCATTTTCCCGAACTGGTCGATGACCGAGAACGGTTCCGCGGTGATTTCCTGTTTGTGATCCTGCCAGATCGTGAAGTCAGCCGGGTCGTGATACGGAGTGATTTTCAGCGCGCCGGTGCCGAAAGTCAGATCCACATGCGCGTCGGCGATGACCGGGATGGAGGTTCCGGTGAGGGGATTGAGCACCTGTTTGCCGATGTACTTCTTCCATTTCGATTTCGGATGGACGGCGATGGCGATGTCGGCAGGGATGGTTTCGGGACGCGTGGTGGCGACTTCGATCGCGTCCGGGCTGTCGGCGAGTTTGTAGTTGATATAGTAGAGCTTATCCTGGCGCTCTTCGTGATTGATTTCCAGTTCCGACAGCGTGGTCTGGTGTTTGGCGCACCAGTTCACCGGCTTCTCCGCTCGGTAGACCAGTCCGTCGTTATAGAGTTTTTCGAATGTTTCATAGACGACGTCGATGATGCGTTCATCCAGCGTGAAGCGCGCGCGGGACCAGTCGCAGCTTGCGCCGAGTTTCTTGAGCTGGCCTTCCATATACTGCTTGTTCGCCAGCGTGAAATCCTTGATCTCGTTGTACAGCTGCTCGCGCGGCATGCCCCAGAATGACCGTCCTTCCTTCTCCAGTTTCTTGTTGTACACCACCTGCGTTTCAAAGCCGGCATGGTCGGCGCCCGGAAGCCAGAGCGTTTTCCTGCCGAGCATCCGCTGGTAGCGGATCATGATGTCTTCCAGGGTCACGAAAAGCGCGTGGCCGATGTGGAGCGAGCCGTTCGCGTTCGGCGGCGGCATGATGATGGTGAACGGTTTCTTGTGCCGCGGCGGAAGTTTGTCCGGATTGAAATAGCCGGATTCCTCCCATTGCCGGTAGATATTCTCTTCGACTGATTTCGGATCGTAGGCACTTGGCAGCTCTTTCATATGTATAGTAGTATTTTAATAGAAAAAACGGACCTTCACAATGGTGAAAGCATGGAAAAGAAATACCTGCTCTCCTGCTCGGTCCTGTTCATTGATGACGGGAAAGCGGTCGTCTCCGTCCCGCAATACGACTGTTCGCCGGTTCTGGGACGGGTCCCCGTCGATCTTCTTGAGGCGAGGATGAACGGTCCGTGGTTCAATGCCATTCCGGTCAGGGTTCTGAAGCAGTCGATGGATGCGGCGTGGATCGAATGGGACACGGAATGCGTCTGCGGCCCTGAAACGCGGGTGCTTTGCCCCGGGAGCCGGTTCCGGGTGAGACGCAGCCAGGTCATGCTGGCGACAGAAAGTAACCCCCGCTAAGTGCGGGGTTTTTGTATGCTCAGGTTCCCTTGCGCCTCCATCGCGAGCCGCTTTTGCCACTTTGACTTTTTCGAGGGGGGGGTAAGATGAGAGTAATAAAATAATTAACCAAAAATATTAAAATATGCCAAAAGGACCAGAGAAACCAGAATTCAAATCTGCTATGAGCGAAGAGGAGAAGCAGGCTTCTCGAGCAATGGAAATGTCAGTTGCAGAAATGCAATCTCGCGCCGTAGAAGAAAATAAAGCCGAGATTTCGGGGCACAGACTCAAGATGCGCGTCTTGAGGGAGCTAGTAGAAGAATTAGAAGGGAAAATAAAGAATTTGGAAAAAGAGGTAGAAGGTGGAATGAAGGGAAGTGGCCCGATGGACTTTCTTCATGAAAGTGCGAAAGCTGAAGATTATAGGCGCGAAAAGGGTCTGTAGAAACAGAAAAAGCAAAATAAAAAATCCCGACAATTGTCGGATTTTTTATATGCTAAGATTGCCCTGTGCTTTCATCGGAAGCGGTTTTTTCTTCTGGAGCATATCGATGTAGGCAGCGATGCCGATCATGGCGGCGTTGTCGGTGTTGAATTGGAAGTCGGGGCAGACGAAGTTGGCTTTCAGCTTTCGACTTTCGACTCGAAGACTTTCCTGGAGCGGCTTGTTCGCCGAGACGCCTCCGCAGAGCAGAACGGTTTTCGCGCCGAATTCCCGGACGGCGCGCATCGTCTTTTTCGTGAGCACATCGATGACGGCCTGCTGGAACGAGGCGGCGACGTCCGCTTTCTCCGCGGTCGGATTATCGCGCATGAAATAGAGGACCGACGTTTTCAGTCCGGAGAAGCTGAACTCGTAATTTTTCTTATTGAGCATCGGGCGGGGGAAGGTGATCGCCTTCGGATCGCCATGCGCCGCCGCTTTCTGGATTTCGGGCCCTCCCGGATACGGAAGCCCGAGGATGCGCGCGACTTTATCGAATGCTTCGCCCGCGGCGTCATCCAGGGTTTCGCCGAGGTTGGTCCACTTGTTGATTGCGGTCATATGCAGCAGGATGGTGTGTCCGCCGCTGACGACCAGCGCGATGGCGGGAAAAGAAATTTTAGGTTGAAGGTTGAAGGTTGCAGGTTGAAGAGTTTTTTTAGAAATTGATGATTGCGGGTGTTTTCTGGAGTTTTTAACTTTCAACTTTTTACTTTCAACTACCCGTGGCAGCCAGCTTGAGTACAGATGGCCTTCCATATGATTGGCTCCCACCAGCGGCTTTTTGATCCTTTCGGCGAGCGCTTCGGCGAAAGTGATGCCGGTCCAGAGCGCTGGTTCCAGGCCGGGACCGACCGTGACCGCGATGACGTCGATTTCCTTTTCCAGATTTTTCCGCTTCTTCTTCAGCTGGGCGTATATTTTCGGAAGGTTCTTGAGGTGTTCGCGCTTGGCAAGATTCGGGACGACGCCGCCGAACGGGCGATGGATCGCGATCTGGGACGCGACGATATTTTCCAGGACTTCGCATTTCGGCGACTGCAGCGATCCGCCGCATTTCAGCAGCGCCATTGCCGTTTCGTCACAAGATGTTTCTATGGCTAGGATTTTCATAGTTATAGTTGCGGTTTCACCTGCCCCGTCACTAAAAGTGCGCCAGGTGTCTCGCCGGTAACATGCTGGCGAGCAGCGCACTTTTTAGTGTGGGGTCGCACGATGTTTCAATAGCGAGGATGGTCTTATGCTTTTGTTTCCGGAGAGGCATTGGGGAAAATGACTTTCTTATGTTCGTGGAGCTGTTTCACGATCATTTTTGCGATGATCTGTCGCGCAACTGAGTCCATATATTGCAGATAGGCTTTTTTGTCTGCGCTTGCGTCCGGGATATCTTCACCGCTGATGATGATATCGCTTTTATACGCCATTTTGTTCGGATTGAGTGTGAGATCGAAAGTGGCGCGCGCGGTATTGCCGGATTCGTCGGTGTATTCGACGAACGCATCGACGCCGTGGAAGAGGTCCAGAGGGCTCCGTGCGGCGGTGTAGAATTTGACCCGGTCCATCTCTTCTTCGGCGGTCAGGCCCAGGGCGTCCTGGAGTGCGATGCGGATATCCCGCGCGAACGGCTTGTCGGGATTCGTCGGGTCATAGGGCTGATATTCCTTCGCGAGCTTGAGCGCGCTTTTGAACCGGACATAGTCGTTCGCCATCCCCGATGCCGCTTCCGCTGCGCGGAGAATGCGGAGGGATTTCTGATATTCGGGATTCTGCGTATCGATCTGGCCGATCTGCTGGAATTCGAAAAGATCTCCCGTCTCCCCGCTGAATTTTTCCGGCTGATAATACCTTTTCATATAATGGTAGTGCCATCGGGATTCGTCCGCCCGAGGCCGATCCGCGTGCCTGAATGGTTAATGGTAGTGCCATCGGGATTCGTCCGCCCGAGGCCGATCCGCGTGCCTGAATGGTTAATGGTAGTGCCATCGGGATTCGTCCGCCCGAGGCCGATCCGCGTGCCTGAATGGTTAATGGTA
>JAGWKK010000011.1 GCA_028865335.1 Patescibacteria group bacterium
ATCAGGAAGGGATGGGAAACCGAACCTGCCTGCCGGCAGGCAGGGGTGCCCAGATGTGATTCAAGTGAGCCTGCCTACCGGCAGGCAGACGAGCGGGCCATCCGGCCGCGAGCGAAACTTTGATCCCAGCAACGCGCACCATTAGAAAAATAAAAAGACCACATTGCTGTGGTCAGTTGTCTTTCGCTTCTTGAGGTCTGAGAGAAAGCGTGATCGTGATGCCGATCTTTATTTTCGCGACGATCTTCTCGATGTGCTTCTTCGGGCCGGGGGACATGGTGATTTCCACCCATCCGTTCGGCGACCCGGATCCGTTCTTGGTTTCTACGCTGATGATCGTTTTGTCTCCATCCGTTTTCTTGGAGAATTTGCCATGCATGGTTCCGCCGCCATCATCGAACAGGTTTTGCGAATCGAATTGCAGGGTTTCGGTGCGGTTATCGTAGAGGTAGTTATACAGATCGAGCAGTTTCGGAACTTCGGACGCATGGAATGTCGTCTTTCCGAACAGATAGGCGAGGAAGCTGTCCCGCTGATCGCGGCTCGACAGCCGGAAAATCAGATGAGCCCATTGGATTTGTTCATCGGTGAAATAGTACGGATTGGTGTTGCTCGGTACGGCGTTCACCTCGATGACCTTTCCGCTCTTCGCGTCGAAGATCGTCCAGAGAGTCATTTCGCTCCAGTATGCACCGGCGGCGACAACCATGGGTTTCTGATACCAACGCGTTGTTTTTAAGTCTACGGAATAGAACGAGAGTCGGGAAAAGGTTTCGGTGGAGATTGCGGTCGTCGTACTCGCGGCAATCGCCGGAGCTGAACAGGCGACAAGACAGACCGCCAATATTGCTTTCTTCATGGTCATTTCCTGATGTCGATGGGCTGACCTCATAGTAGGGGAATCAGGTGGGGAATTCAAGCGACTTATATGTGTATGTAGGGCCATGTGGATAACTCTGAAGAAAGAGCCGAAAACCCTCATAAAATGAGGGTTTTCGGCTGGTGGGCCGGGCATTTTGCGTTATAGGGAGCTGTGGTGTACAATGAAAGGGAAGTGGGGAATTGTGGATAACTCTGGGGATAAGCCCCGAATCTGGGGAAAAGTCGCTCGGATACCCTTCCCCGGAAACAGAACTCACAGTTTCCGGGAAAGACCATCCTCGCTCCGGAGGAAATGCGAAACTTGGCAGTTTCCGAAGAACAGATATTTTCTCTTTCAGAGAATGGAGCCGGAATGTTTTTCCACTAATCACTAGCTACTATTCACTAATCACTACCCAAATGTTCATCGGCGAATACAATCATACTGTGGATCAGAAGGGGCGCATCGCCGTGCCGGTGAAATTCCGTTTGTCATTGGGCGCCGGCGCGATCGTGACGCGCGGGCTCGATCACTGCCTGTTCGTATTTGAGAAAGGGGAATGGGAAAAGCTGGCGCAGAAGCTGATCGCGATGCCGATCGCGCAATCCAACTCGCGCGCGTTCGCACGGCTGATGCTTGCGGGAGCGATGGAAGCGGAACTGGATGCCCAGGGCCGCATTTTATTGCCGGATTATCTGCGCGAGTACGCTTCGCTGGGAAAGCGCGCGGTGGTCGCCGGCTTGTACAACCGCCTGGAGATCTGGGATGAAAAAGCGTGGAGCCAATATAAGGAGAAAACCGAAGCGTCCGGCGATGACATCGCCGAGAAATTAGGATCGCTCGGCATCTGAGTTTGGTGATTAGAAATTGGCAAAGAGTATCCGCTCGTTGCCAATTGCCAGCTACCAAGCGGCAGGGCATATGATACACACTCCGGTTCTTTTACATGAAGTACTCGACACGCTTGATCTGCATCCCGGCGATCTTGTCATCGACGGGACGGCGGGTGCCGGCGGCCACGCGCGGGAAATAGCCCGACGCATCGGTCCGCAGGGAACGCTGCTGCTCGTCGATTGGGATCCGGAAACGGTGCGGTTGCTGGAGAAGGAAGTGAGGCCTTCCTCCCGCACCCACGTCGTCTGCGGAAACTATGCCGATGTTCCTGAAATCATGGAACGCCTCGGACTTGGCCGGGCGGATGCGTTTCTGCTCGATCTGGGGTTTTCATCGGATCAGCTGCTGCGCGGCAGAGGATTCAGCTTCCAGGAATCCGCGGCGCAGGAGCCGTTGCTGATGACGTATGATGATACGGCCGAGCCGGTCAGCCAGATGCTCCGGCGGATGTCCGCCAAAGAGCTTGCGGCCATCATCACCGAATTCGGTGAAGAGCGGTATGCGCGCAAGATCGCCGAGGCGATCGTGGCGCGCCGCGGAACGATCACTACCGCCGGCGACCTCGTGCGCGCCATCCAAAGCGCGGTTCCGAAATCGTATGAGCGCGGACGGATTCATCCGGCGACGCGCACATTCCAGGCGCTCCGCATCTATGCGAACCACGAACTGGATAATGTCGGTAAAGTACTTCAGCGGCTTCCGGAGATTATGGCTCCGGGCGGCCGAGTGGCGGTCATTTCCTTCCATTCACTCGAGGATCGGATCGTAAAGGACCATTTTCAATTATTGAAACGGCAGGGGAAGGCGTCCATGCTCACGCCGAAGCCTGTCAGCGCCGGTTTTGAGGAGGTCGCGCGAAATCCCCGCGCGCGGTCGGCAAAACTTCGGGCGCTGCGCATCAACTAACTTATCTATGACTATCATTGAACCCCGTAAAAATCATTTTCTGCAGAGTTCCCTCGCGGCATTGGTCGGCGTTCTTTTCCTGTTGGTCGTCGCCAGCATTTATTTCTACAATCTGAACGTATCGCTGAAGTACTCGATCAATGAGCAGCAGAAGACGATCCAGCAATTGCAGGCATCCAATGCGGATTTGCGCAATACCATGTACCAGGAACTGGACGTGCGCAACCTTACCGCGGCGGTGCAGAAGCAGAACCTGATCCAGGATCGGAATCCTGACTACGTCGAGTACGCCATGCTTGCACACCAATGAAACAGGCGCGGATCTATATCATCTCCATCGGCGCGACTTTCGCATTCCTTCTTCTGATAGGGAATATTTACAAACTGCAGATTGAAAAAGGCGATTACTACGCCGCGCGCGCCGCCTCGCAATATCATATGGCCGGTTTGCTCGATCCGCTTCGCGGAACGATTTATTTTACGGACCGGAACGACAACAAGATCCCGGCGGCGATGATCAAGGAATATCCGCTGATCTTCGCGGTGCCGACGGAAATCACCGATCCGCAGGGGATCGCGACGACGCTTTCTCCGATCGTCGGCATCGATCAGCCGACGCTCGCCACCATGCTTGCGAAGCCGCACGATGAATACGAATTGCTGGTGCGCAAGGCGACCGATGACCAGGTCGCGAAAATCGAGGATCTGAAAATAAAGGGCATCTATGAGGATTCGGAAGACCTCCGGTTCTATCCGTTCGGCACATTGGCGTCGCAGCTGCTGGGCTTCGTCGGGATGAGCGCAAACAGCACATCACCGATCGGCCGCTATGGTCTCGAGCTGGAATATAACGACCAGCTGGCGGGCATGCCGGGCAAACTCAATGGGAACAAGATCGTCAGCTCCACGCCGGGCGAGGATCTGCAGCTGACCATCGACGTCAACGTGCAGACCCGGGCGGAGGAGATCCTGCAGAACCTGATCCAGAATTTCAAGGCCGAGAAAGGGATGGTGATCGTGGAGGATCCGGCGACCGGAAAGATCCTGGCGATGGGCGCATTTCCGAATTTCGATCCGAATACCTACGCGAGCGCGAGTTTGAATACGTACATGAACCCGATGGTGCAGGAAGTCTATGAGCCGGGGTCGGTCATGAAAGTGATCACCATGGCCGGCGGATTGGATGCGGGGAAGCTGACCCCGAGCACCACGTTCTTTGACAGCGGCTCATTGTCCCTGGACGGCTACACGATCCGCAACTGGGACCTGAAAGCGCACGGCACGGTGACTATGACGCAGATCATCGAGGATTCGCTCAATACCGGCGCGGCATATGCCGAGCGGTTGGTGGGTCCGGATCTGTTCCTGAGTTATCTGAAGAAATTCGGTTTCGGCGAAAAGACCGGTATCGCCCTGCCGGGAGAATTGGACGGCAGTCTGGCGAACCTGAGCGGAGCATTCCGGCCGGTCAACTTCGCGACGGCCGCATTCGGACAGGGCATATCCGTGACGCCGCTGCAGATGATCGATGCGATCGGCGCTCTGGCGAACGGCGGAAAGCTCATGCGCCCCTATGTCGTCGCGAGCGACGGACCTCAGGAGATCAGGCAGGTGGTGTCGCCCGAAGCGGCGAAGGAGGCGACCGACATGATGGTCGCGGCGGTTGATAATGCGGGCGTGACGACGATTTCCCACTACAGCGTCGCGGGAAAGACCGGAACGGCGCAAATTCCGGACTTCGTCCACGGCGGGTATCTGGACAATCAGTTCATCCATACCTATATCGGTTTCGCGCCGGCCTATAATCCGAAGTTCATCGCCCTGATCCGCATCGATAAGCCGGATACGGAATTGGCGGGAGAAAGCGTCGTTCCCGCGTTCCGCGATCTCGCGCAGTTCATCCTGAATTATTACAACGTTCCGCCGGACCGGCTCAATGCTCCGTCAGGCAATTAATCGTCCGAACCCCATGACCTTCAAAGAACGATTGAAACACTACCATCAGCGCCTGATCCGCCGGTTGGCGATCTGGACGATCCGGAAATATCAGCCGGGCGTGATTGCGATCACCGGAAGCGTGGGGAAAACGTCGACAAAGGAGGCGATTTTTACGGTACTGTCCCGCCACCGATCGGTCAGGGCGAACCGGCGCAATTTCAATAATGAACTGGGCGTTCCGCTGACGATTCTCGGCGATTATGCGAATGTCGGCGGTGCATGGTTCTGGCTGAAGGTGATCGTCAGTGCAATCGTCCGGCTGCTGTTGCCGCTCAAGTATCCTGAATTGCTGGTATTGGAATACGCCGTGGACAAACCGGGCGATATGAAATATCTGGTGGATATCGCGCGGCCGCAGATCGGCGTGGTGACGGCGATCGGCGATATTCCGGTGCACGTGGAATTCTTCAGCGGCCCGGAGGCACTCGCGCGCGAGAAGGCGAAGATCGTGGAAAGCCTGGCGTCAACCGGCTTTGCGGTGCTGAACTTTGACGATGAGACGGTCTATGACATGCGCGACCGTACCCGGGCGCATATCATGACGTACGGTTTCGGCGAAGGGGCGGACGTGCGGATCTCGAACTATGAAGTCAGGATGGACGGCGCGATGCCGGCCGGAATCTCATTCAAGATCAATTACGGCGGCAGCTTCGTTCCGGTCCGGCTGGACGGATGTTTCGGCAAGGCGCAGGCGTACGCGGCGGCTGCCGGCGCGACGCTGGGTATCGTCTTCGGACTGAATCTGGTGAAGATCGCCGAAGCGCTGCAGTCATTCCAGGCTCCGGAGGGGCGAGGGACGATTCTGGCAGGCATCAAGCATTCCTATATCATGGATGACGCCTATAACGCCTCTCCGCTCTCCATGCATGCGGCGATCGATACGCTAGGCCGCCTCGAGGCGAAGCGGAAAGTGGCGGTGCTGGGAGATATGCTGGAAATCGGGAAGTATACGGTTGAGGCGCATCAGTCGATCGGCGCATTGGTTCCCGAAGTGTTCCAGATTCTGGTGACGGTGGGTCCGCGGGCGAAATTCATCGCCGAATCTGCACAGGAGAAGGGGATGCCGGCGAAGGCGGTTTTCAGTTTTGACACCGCGGAAGAAGCGGCTCCGGAAGTGCAGAAACTGATCAAGAAGGGGGATCTGATCCTGGTGAAGGCATCGCATGCGATCGGTTTGGATACGGTGATCGAGGAGATCCGGGAGCGGTAAATTTTTCTTGACCCTTTGGAATCTCGTGTGATAAAATTAAAAAGGAACATATTTGATTCAGGTGTCGAATGAAATACGGCGAGTATCGGCTACTTTCCTTCTTGCAGGGAGAATATGATAAGATTCTGTTGCGCAAGAAAATAACCCCCGAGGCGGTCAGACTTGCCACTACTCTGCATTCTTTGAAAAGGGACCTCGACGAATTTTTTAGGATAGCTGATTCAATTACCGTTGAGGAGGCGCGTGTGCGCGGCAGGATGGTTAGGGTTTCGATGCGTGACCGCATGTCAGAAATTTCTTCACTTAACGAGACTCTGAAACAACAGAGGGATCATGCCGTGCTTCAGGTTGCCGCCAGAGTAATTAGAGAAGCCCTGAAGGACATGTAGGGCTTCGCCACTTTCAAAAGTGGTTTTTTTATTGTACTATGGTGGAGTCGGTCCTATCGTCTAGCCCGGCCTAGGACGTCGCGTTCTCATCGCGAAAACTCGGGTTCGAATCCCGATGGGACCACAGATTAGCGAACAGCGGATAGCGGTTAGCGGTTAGATGTCAGATGAAGAATATATGCTCGTACTTCCTGAGACGATGAAAGACAAATATCTGATTGCGGCATTTCTCGGTGCGGCGGTTTTGTGGATCTTCGCGTTCTCGCTGGTGTACGTGAACGTCACTGACATCCATAGCGTGCTGATCATCCACTTCGACAACTTCCGCGGAGCTGATTTCTTCGGCAGTGCGACCGATGTGGTGGACATTCTGGTCATCGGCGCGGTGGTCGGAGCGATCAACGGCCTGCTGGCGCATGTCCTGTACTATCGCGAGCGTTTCCTCTCGTATCTTCTCGCCGGAGGGACGGTGCTGTACATGGTATTGATTCTTCTGGCCATCCATGCTATTATTTCTGTTATCTAGCATATGACATTCGCAATCGTTGAAACCGGCGGCAAACAGTACAAGGTGACCGCGGGGCAAAAACTCAGGGTGGAAAAACTGGACGCGGAGGCGGGAGCCGCTTTGTCTTTGGATAAGGTGCTGCTCGTGGCTGACGGCGAAAACGTGAAAGTCGGCGCGCCGTATGTTTCCGGATCCGTAGTGGAGGCGAAAGTGGTCCGCCAAGGCAAGGAAGACACGAAAATCGTCTTCAAATATCACTCCAAGACCCGCCAGCGGAAAAAGAAAGGACACCGCCAGCCGTTTACCGAAATCGAAGTGGTATCGGTCAAATAAAAAACAGACGCCCGATGGGCCGTCTGTTTTTTATTTCTTAAGAGCGGTTGTCCAATGCGTTGCCAAGCGTCTCTTCGTCGGCGAATTCTATTTCTCCTCCGGTCGGGATGCCGCGGCCGAGGCGGGTGATCTTTTCCGCAAGCGGCTCCAGTTCTTTCTTCAGGAGTGCGGCGTTGAGATCGCCATAGACGGTCGGGCTGATGGCGAGGATGATCTCCTGCGCCTTCCCGCGAAGTTCTTTTTGGATGAACTCTTTCAGGCTTGTCAGCCGCATTTTCTGCTCGGGCTCCAGTTCGCCGGTTTTGCGCAGTTCGCCCATCAGGAAGTACCAGCCGTTGAATTTCTTCGCTTTTTCCAGCGAAAGAAGGTCCGTTTCTTTTTCCACGATGGCGATCGTGCTTTTGTCGCGCGTCGGATCGGCGCAGATGGCGCAAAGTTTGCCGCCGCCCACGTGAGTGCGGAAGCAGCGGGCGCAGGTGGTGAGATCGGCGAGTCCGGCGACGGCGTCTGCGATCTCCTTGATGCGGTTCTTCCCGAGGCCGGCGATATAAAAGGCGAGCCGGGTCGCCTGGCGCGGGCCGATGGAGGGGAGCTTTGAGAAGGCGTCAACGAAGCGCTTGATCGGATTAGGCAGCATCGTGATAGGTGTCGATGGAAAGGAAGCTTGCTTTCTCCGGATCGAATTTCAGTTTGACGGTGCCGACCGGACCGTTGCGGTGCTTGGCGATGATGATTTCGGCGGTGTTGTCGTCGTCGCCCATCGGATTGGCGACGTTGCGGTCTTTGCGGTAGATGAACATGACCACGTCGGCATCCTGCTCGATGGAGCCGGATTCGCGGAGGTCGGAAAGGCGTGGGCGCTTGTTGTCGCGCTTGTCCACTTCACGGGACAGCTGGGAGAGCGCGAGTACCGGGACGTTCAATTCGCGCGCCATGGATTTCAGGCCGCGGGAGAATTCGGTCACCTGCTGGACGACGTTGTCGCTGTGCATGCGCGGCTGGATGAGCTGGAGATAGTCGACGACGATGAGGCTGAGGCCGTGCTCGGCCTGCAGCCGGCGCGCCATGGAGCGCATCTGGAGGATGGTCGGGGACGGAGTGTCATCGATGTACACCGGAGCGCGGGAGAGATTGTCCAACGCATGCTGGATCAGCTGGAAGTCCTCGTCGGCCTTCAGGCGACCGGTGCGGAGTTCCCAGAGCGGAATCTGCGCTTCGGACGAAATGAAGCGGTCAACGATCTGTTCGCGGGACATTTCCAGCGAGAAGATGCCGACGGGAAGACCCTCCTTGACCGCGACATGGCGGGCGATATCCAATGCGAGCGAGGTCTTACCGAGCGAAGGACGGGCGCCGAGAATGACGAGGTCGGATTTCTGGAATCCGGAAAGCATGTTGTCGATGCCGGCAAAACCGGTCGGGACGCCGCGCATCGTACCTTCGCCGCTGTGGAGCTTTTCGATGCGCTCGAATGCGGTCTTGAGCTCGTCGCTCAGCGGGGAGAATTTCTGGTTGAATGAGTGCTGGGAGATGGAGAAGATCTTCTGCTCGATCGCATCCAGGATGTCCTCGATGTCTTCGTTGGATGAAAAAGCGTTCTCGGTGATCTCCGCAGAGGTCTTGATGAGGTCGCGCAGGACCTTCTTCTCTTTGACGATCTTGGCGTAGTGATCCGCGTGCGCGGCGGAGGGGACCGACTCGATGAGCTGGGTGAGATAGGTCTGGCCGCCGATCTGTTTCAGGACGCCTTCGTTCTTCAGTTTTTCGGTGACGCTGAGAATGTCGATCGGTTCGCGCTTTTCGTAGAGCGCGAGGATCGCTTCGTAGATTTTCGTATTCGCCGGTTTATAGAAATCATCCGGCAGCAAGACGTCAGCGACGTTGATGACGGCGTTCCGGTCCAGCATCAAAGCGCCGAGTACGGACTGCTCGGCTTCGGCGTTTTGCGGAGGCACCTTTAATGCGTTCGACATATATAAAGACGTTGAAGATGTTCTAGTTGTTCTAATGTTCTAAATGAAAAAACAAGCGAGTGAACACGAGCGATAGAACATCTAGAACAATGAGATCAACTTGAACTAGATTATTTCCGAAGAACCAACGGTCCTGCCGGTGTGTCCTCTATACTATATCCTAACGCGTCCAATTCCTTCCGTATAGCGTCGGACTGGATAAACTGTTTATGAATCCGGAATGCCTCCCGCTCCTTTGCCTTTTGGGCTATTTCCCTGGGGACTGAGGGCGCTTTTTGGGCGGAAAAGCCCAGGAGAGCGAGCATTTCCTCATAGAAAGCCTCCAACGCCCGCGCTTCGGGTCTGGTCAGGTTCCAGAAGCTTGTTTCCAGGGAGTTCATCAGCTCGAAGAGCGCCGCGAGCGCATCTGGTGTATTGAAGTCGTCGTCCATGGATTTTGTGAACTTCTCTTTTGCCTGCAGGATTCCGTTTTCAACGAGTGGAGAAATCGTGCCGGCTTTGCGGATGAGGCGCAGGCGCGCGCGGAAATGAGCGATGCGTTGCAGCGATGCTTTGGCTTGTTCAGCGAGCTCGTCGGTGTAATTGATGGGGGAGCGGTAGTGGTGCGAGGCGATCATCATGCGGAGCGTGTCGGCGTTGTGGCGGTTGAGGAAATCGCGGATCGTGGTGAAGTTGCCCAGACTCTTGGACATCTTTTCGCCGTTGATCAGAAGAAAGCCGGCGTGCATCCAGATTCTGACGAACGGTTTTTTGCCGGAGGCGGATTCCTGCTGGGCGATTTCCGCTTCGTGGTGCGGGAATTTCAGATCCACCGCGCCGCCGTGCAGATCGTATTGCGGACCGAAGAATTTCTCCGAGATCGCCGTGTCCTCGATGTGCCAGCCCGGACGTCCGGTGCCGAGTTCCGTTTTCCAGCTCGGTTCGTCTTTCTTTGAGAATTTCCACAGGCAGAAGTCGCCTGCATTCCGTTTCTTGTCGCTTGCATCGATGCGGCTCATGCTGTCGTTCGCCTGCGCGGCGGTGCGGTGGGAGAGTTTGCCGTAGTCGGGGAACGTGGTGAGGTCGAAATACCACCCGTCGCCCGGGATTTCGTAGGCGTTCTTCTTGGCGATGAGAGTCCGGACCTGCGCGACGATCTCGGGAATGAAATCGGTTGCGCGGGCATAGATGCTGACCGCCGTGATGCCGAGTGATTTCATGTCCGCCTTGTATGCTTTCTCAAAATCGCGCGCGAGTCGCTTCCATGAAATCTTCTGCGTTTTGGACCGCTCGATGATTTTGTCGTCAATGTCGGTGATGTTCTGGAGATATTCCACCTTCTTTCCGCGCGAGCGGAGGTAGCGCGTGATGATATCGAATGCGAGATAGGTGCGCGCGTGGCCGAGGTGGGAGAAGTCGTACACGGTCGGTCCGCAGACGAACAGATGCAGTTCGTCCTTATGCGGCAGATCTTCCTTCGCCCCGGACATCGTGTTGAAGATTTTTACCATGCTTCAATTTTACTATAAACGTAAATATCCCGCCAGCAAAAATAAAAAACCAGTTGTTAGGGACAACTGGCAAACCCGTTCTTATCAGCTGTCTACGTGGCCGCCCTCGTCATCTGGCATCCAGCGATTCAGGATTACGGTGGTGCCGAGTACTTTTCGACACTCGGGGTAGTAGCAGAAGGTGACGTAGAGCTCACCCCAGGAGACAAGATCCGCATCGGTCGTCTTGAGCTTACGCACGTCGATCTCCTTGCGGCAGTGAGGACAGACCGGCTTGATCTTCATTCACTCCTCCTTACTCTTTGTCTTATTCAGTTTAAGATACAAACGTTAAGCTTATAGTAGCACACTATATATGATTTGTCAATAGTCGTAGAGAAACAGCCGGAAACCGCTTATGAAATCGATTCCTCCCACACCTTTTCTATATTTTTTGATTTATTCCAGAGGCGGAGTATTTTTTCCCTGAGTTCTTTGTGCTGAGGATATCCTTCATCGTATATGCCACCCGTCATTAAATCCTTGCACTCCGTATTGAGCAATACTGTCAGCGCCTCTTTGATGTCGCGATATGTTTGTTTCTCCATTTTCGGTTCATGGTTGACGCCGAATTTGTACCAAGTGTAAAAATGCCACAACTCATGCATGGCGACTCCTCGTATTGAAACGTGATCTACAGGAGCGAAGAAGGAATTGCCCTCTATATTGTACGGATACCGATTATTGAGGGTGATATATGCTGTTACGTCCTCCGGTAGGGAAATGCCAAATACGGCCTCGGCCCGTTTCTGATATTCGTCAGCTATTCGATCCCACTCTTTCTGATTTTCAATTATTATTTTTGAGAAATCGATCCCCTTTTCTGAGGCGTATTTTTCAATAAAATCAGCGACATTCTGGTGAGTTGGATTTTCGCCGTACTGAGCGATGAGCGCGTTGTATGTTTTTGTGGGAATTTGTGAGCTACGGGACCCCTTCCCATAATGCAAAATACACCAGATATCTTTTTCCTTGTCGTATGCAAAAGTGACTTTCATAAGATTTGAAAACCCGAAATCTTTTGTTTTTAACTTTTACCCTTAACCTTTAACCTTTAACCTTCTCACTACCCTAAATCCACCCTTTCTTGCGGAAGAAGAGAAGCATTCCGGAGGTCAGGATAAGCACGCCGACGAACACCGCCAGAAAGACGTACGCGTTGTCGTTGACCAGGTGGTCGATGATCGGAACCGTGAAGAAGGCCGTGGTGAGTACGAGCGGGAAAGTCAGGAAGGCGAGAATGGTGAAGCGCTGCATGACCGAGTTGGTCTTGGCCTCCAGCAGCTGCGAGTTGGTCTGCTCCAGCGCATCCACGGTCTCTTTGAAGTTATCCAGCAGCTGCATGATTTTCAGGTGGTCGCCGGCAAGGTCGGAGAAGAAGATCCTCATGTCGCCGCCCCAGAATTTGTCGCCGACTTCCTTCAGGGATTCCAGGATGATCTCCTGCGGTTTACTGATGATGCTGTAGTCCAGGATGTCGCGCTTGAGATAGGAGATGTCCTCCAGCAGTTTCCGCTCCTCGCCGCGGAAAAGATCCTTGGTGAGCTGGGTCACTTCCTCTTCGATGTGCCGGAGCTGCCGCTGGGAGAAGAACAGGATCTCTTCAATGATGTAATAGAGCAGCCGGCCCGTGTTTTCGCCGAGCGCATGGGCTTTGAAAGTGGAGTCATTGTTCAGCCGCCGCCAGAAATTATTGACCGGCTCAAGGTCTTCGTAATGGACGGTGATGACGGAGTCCTTGGTGATCAGGAAATCGATCTCGCCCCGGCGGGAACTCTTGATGTTCTTGTCGTAGACCGGCATGTGGTAGGTCATGTAGAGGTATTTTTCATACGGCTCCACGCGCGACCGTGCCGAGGTATGTAAAAGCTCGTCCAGGATGATCGGATGGAACTTGTGCCGCTTCCGAAGGAATTCGATATCTTTCTTGGTCGGGTTCTGGATATCAATCCAGGTGAGTTTTCCCTTGATGATCCGCATATATATAGTATAGCAGAGAAAATAAAAAGCCCTCGCGAAGAGGGCTGGGGGACTGAGTCAGATGCGGGAGGCCGGAATTTCGGGGAGATCGAGGTGTGTCGAGCTGAATGCATGTTCGTCTCCGGGTATTTCCTCGAGCGAAATCAGCTGGCCGATGCGCATGCTGCATGGCATATCTGATGCGGGATGCTCACAGCCTCCGCAGCAATATCTCACATGATGGACGTCCTGGAATTGCCGTGCTGATTTGACCGTGTATTCTTTGCCGAGTTCGACTTTTCCTCTGAGTTCGAGCGGGATCGTCTTGAACCGCACCTTTTCCCCGCGGGAAAGCATCTGGGTTCTGAAGATCAGCATCGTTCCTCCGTTATGAACTGATTGTATGATACTAGGATTGCGTGATTGTGTCAATTATTGCAATTTCGCTTAAAGCGAGAATCTGTTTTTCAAGAAACCCTGCCTGCCGGCAGGCAGGTGCCGGAGTCGAATATATGGATTTACATTAGTATTTGGCGAGGCGTAGGCGGATCCGATTGAGGGGAGAACGTCGGTTCCGCAAAAAGGACATCCGAGCGACTTTAGCACTCTTGACACGCGAGTGCCAACCTATGGTATACTCAGATACATGACGTTGAACGAACGTACGAAATCCATTCTGGCGGCGGCGGTGAAGGAGCATATCAAGACCGGCGAGCCGGTGAGCTCCAAGGAATTGGTGAAGAACTACGACTTCGGCGTGAAGGCCGCGACGGTGCGGAACGAACTGAACGCTTTGACGAAAGGCGGCTTTCTGATGCAGCCGCACACTTCGGGCGGACGTATTCCGACGGACAAGGGTTATCAGTTCTTTGTGGAATCGACCTATGACGACCTGCTGGACTCCCGCAAGCTTATCGCGGGCAACAAGTACCAGACACTCGCGAAGACGCTCCGCCGGGGCGATGTCCGGAATTTCATCGACGCATTTTCCAAAGAGACCAAGCTGTTGGGCGTGGGTCAGGGATCGGGCGAGGTCTATAAGACCGGACTCAATGACCTGTTCTCGAATCTGGACGTGGAGACGAAAGAGGAGATGTGCGAGATCATCAACGACTTTGAACTGCTGGACCGCCGGCTGGCGTCGTTGAAGCATAAATTCGCCGACCTGACCGGCGCGCCGCGCGTGTACATCGGCAAAGACAGTCCGATCACGCAGAGCAAGAACCTTTCGGTCATTATGGACAGTTTTGAAGTGAACGGGGAGCCATTTCTTGTCGCGATCATCGGTCCGAAACGCATGCACTATGACAAGTACTTACAATTAATGCAGGCATTCCATGAGCAAGAGTAGCTTGGATCATTTCTCCGCCGTGTAGAATATATATACATATGGAAGACCATACAAAAGACAGACAACTGAATACGGAAGAAGGAACACCCCAGACAAGCCAACCGACGGAACTTGAACAGGTGAAAAAGGAGCGGGACGAATATCTGAACGGATGGAAACGGGCGAAGGCGGATCTGATCAATTTTCAAAAGGACGAGCAGAAGCGGATAGGCGATGCGGCGAACTTCAGCCAACAGCGGTTCGTGCAGGAGCTGCTCCCGATTCTGGACAGTTTCGACCTCGCGCTGGAGTCAACCAAGGATGAAGCCGCCCGCAAGGGACTGGCGATGATCCGGGGACAGATGGAAGAGGTGCTGAAGCGCCAGGGCGTGGAGCGGATCAAGGTGAAGCCCGGCGATGATCTGGATATCGCCGTGCATGAGCCGATCGGCGAAGAGGAACTTGATGAGAAGCATAAGGAGTGGGCGGGTAAAATCGTTTCGGAGCTGGTGGCGGGATATACGTTGCATCAGAGAGTCGTCCGCCCGGCGAAAGTGAGGATCGGGAAAGCGGCGAATGGCTGATGGCGGATAGCAGGTGGAAAATACATTAAATCAACTTTTTAACTTTTAACTATAACTTTTAACTTCTAAACCTATGTCAAAAATAATCGGTATCGATCTGGGAACGACGAACTCCGCGGTCGCGGTAGTGGAAGGCGGTTCCCCGAAAGTATTGGAGAATGCGGAAGGTAACCGCACGACTCCGTCGGTCGTCGCGGTGACGAAGGCCGGCGAGCGCGTGGTGGGTCTTTTGGCGAAGCGGCAGGGAAGCGTGAATCCGAAGAACACTATTTTCTCGGTGAAGCGCCTGATCGGCCGGAAGTTTTCGGATGAAGAGGTGCAGAACGACAGGAAGTGGCTGCCGTACGATATCCGCCAGGCGGGGAACGGCGGCGTGGAGGTGAAGATGGGCGATAAATGGATGAAGCCGGAAGAGATTTCGGCCATGGTGCTTGCGAAACTGAAAGCCGACGCGGAGGCGCGCCTGGGCGAACCGGTCAACGGAGCAGTCATCACCGTTCCGGCGTATTTTGACGATGCTCAGCGGCAGGCGACGAAGAATGCGGGTGAAATCGCGGGCTTGAAGGTGGAACGCATCATCAACGAACCGACGGCGGCGGCGCTTGCGTACGGCTTGAACCGCAGCAAGGATGAAAAAGTGGTCGTCTACGACTTCGGCGGCGGAACGTTCGACGTCTCCGTGCTTGAAATCGCGGATAACACGATCGAAGTCCGCGCGACCGGCGGCGATACGCACTTGGGCGGCGACGACTTCGACAAGCGCATCAATGAATATCTCGTGACGGAATATAAGAAACAGGAAGGGATCGATATTTCCAAGGACACGCTCGCGGTCCAGCGCCTGAAGGAAGCTGCGGAACGCGCGAAGCAGGAATTGTCCGCGTCTTCCGAGACGGAAATCAACATCCCGTACATCAGTTCCGATGCGTCGGGCCCGAAGCATTTCCTCATGAAACTTTCCCGGGCGAAATTGGAATCGCTGGTGCAGGACATGATCGACCGTTCCATCGAACTGACGAAGGAGACGGTGAAGGAAGCCGGTTTCCAGATGAAGGACATCAATGAAGTGATTCTCGTCGGCGGTCAGACGCGTATGCCGGCGATGCAGGAGGCGGTGAAGAAGATGTTCGGCAAGGAACCGCACAAGGGCGTGAACCCGGATGAAGTGGTGGCGATCGGTGCGGCGGCGCAGGGAGAAATCCTCTCGGCGAAAGAAGAGGGCCGCAAACCGGAAGGCGAA
The DNA here is from genome assembly GCA_028865335.1 of Patescibacteria group bacterium. Taxonomy (GTDB): domain Bacteria; phylum Patescibacteriota; class Minisyncoccia; order UBA6257; family 02-FULL-45-10c; genus REEB48. The sequence continues at coordinate 15,716 of JAGWKK010000011.1, forward strand.
GTGAAGGACGTGCTTTTGCTGGACGTCACTCCGCTTTCACTTGGTATTGAAACGCTCGGCGGCGTCTTTACGCGCCTGATCGAGAAGAATACGACGATCCCGACCGCGAAGTCGCAGACATTCTCAACCGCGGCTGACAATCAGACCACGGTGGAGATCCATGTCCTGCAGGGTGAACGTGAAATGGCGGCGGACAACAAGACGCTCGCGAAATTCGTGCTGTCCGGAATTCCGCCGGCTCCGCGCGGAGTTCCGCAGGTGGAAGTCACATTCGATATCGACGCGAACGGCATCTTGAACGTGTCCGCGAAAGACAAGGCGAGCGGCAAAGTGCAGTCCGTGAAAATCGAAGCGAGCACCGGCCTTTCCAAAGAAGAGATCGAACGGCTCAAGAACGATGCGGCCGCACATAAAGAGGAAGACCAGAAGAAGCGCGAACTGGTTGAGCTGAAGAACAATGCAGAGACGTCCGTGTACGCGGCTGAAAAATCGCTGAAGGACGCGGGTGACAAGGTTCCGGAAGACATCAAGACCGCGGTAACAGCGAAAGTCGACGCAGTGAAGGCCGTCAAAGACGGTACTGACGCGGAGGCGATCAAGACCGCGCTCGGCGAACTTTCGCAGGAGCTCCAGAAGATCGGCCAGCATATGTACAGCCAGAATCAGGATCAGCAACAGCCGCCTCAGGACGGCGGTGAAGAGCCGAAACAGGAAGGGGAGAATAAATAAAAAGTTTATATTTATGGCAAATTCAGACTTAACTCCGGAACTCGGAAATAAGGCAGAGATAGACCGAGCCCTATCGTCTTCTCTGGATAGTAAAGTTTTGATTGGTATTGGTCTCGGTATTCAAAATGTTACTTTGGGAATAGTTAATACTAGACTCGCTCTGTCTGGCTTGCGATCCAGTATCGGAACCGTATCAGATCAATTAAAGGCATTAAATGAAAACCTTTCTGCTTTTAATAAAGCATCCGGCAGATTACAGATGTGGCTTATAGCATGGACTGCAATAATGGCAATTGCTACTATTATAAATGTATGGATCGCCGCAATAAGATAGACGGGTATGCGTAGCACTAAATATCTCGAAATATTAAAAGAAAACCTTCTTAGATTTAAAGCCCCGGTTTTTGTTATCACCGGATTGATTGTCGCATACTTCTTGGGGTTCTATTTTGGAAAGTCCGCCAATCAATTTAATCCCGCGCTTGTGGCCGAAAAACAGAAATGTCAGGAGGCATTTTTAGCTTGGAAGGCTGGTCATAATGACGCGATGAGTCCGAGATTTCATTTCAGTCCTAGTCTTAATACTTGTTTAGTAGAGTATTCTTGGGAGAATTTATCTGGATTAGATTTTCTTGAGCGGGTGATTGATATTTATGATAGCAATAGGGTGATTGTGGAAATGGATTTAGAAAAACAAGGGACTATTACTGGGGAGGCGGGTAATTATTTGCTTGTGAACGGGACATATATTACGCCGGCTAATGGAGACGTTGCTAGTGAGTATAATAAAAGAGCGAGCTCTCTCTTTAAAGACGCAAATTTCTTTTAGGGCTGAATATGCGGAAGCGATTCTATCGAAAAAGGAAGGGCGATCTAGAAGACGCTTTGGATGGCTTGGTTAGTCTATATGCTCTTTATTTGGGCAGTCAGTACTATCTCGACAGGAATAATTTCTGGCTTTGGGTGTTTTATGGAATTGGCGCGCTTGTGATAGCAGTCGGGTTGATGTGGTTGTGGCCGAGAATCAAAGGTGGCACCGGCCGACCGTTATACGTGCCTTATCGAAAATATTTCAGGCGGAGGCCGACTCGGGAGGCGCTTCGATTGGGCAATCTCCTGAAAGACATGGGGTGGAACGTGGAATTTGAAAAGTGGGATGGTCATAAGCATATAGACATCGCTATTCCTGATGCGAAATTTAATATTGAAGTCGATGGCGCCCAGCACAACCTCAATCCCCAGCAGGTTCGCGCGGATCAAAAAAGAGATTATTATTCCGAGCAGCAAGGATATGCAACCAAACGAATCCCAAATAGCGTATTAAGAGATGGCGCAAGCGCAGAGGAGCAGGCGAGGATGATAGGCCAACAACTACGCAGTCGGATGAATAATTTACAAAGCCATGAATAAAGAAATCCTCCAAAAAGAAAATAAGCTGGAGCATGTTTTCAAAACTCTGCATGCGCGGTTTGATCATGACATGCGCAATCGGATCGGTACGGTTATGATGGGGTACGATGTCTGGAAGACCGCGTCGCAAGAAAAGAAGGAGAAGGGCGCGGAATTGACGCAGGCGGCGTGGGATAAATTATTCGCGCTTGCGGAACAATTTCGGCGCGGTGATTTCGGGGAGCCGGACGAGAAGCTCAAAGGCGATATCGGGAAACTTCTCGCGTTGAGGGATGGAGATCCGCTGGAAGAGGGTGCGGCCGTGAAGCTCCGCGATTTCTTTGAAGAAATGGCGAAGGAGGAAGTCGGACCCAAAGAACCAGGGAATTAAGGAACGAAAGAACGGAGGAACAAAAGAACTGAAGACCAAACAGCGCTCCCGGGGCGCTGTTTGGTTATGCTAGAATTGATATATGATCCCACACATAACAAAGATCGGTGCCAAAGGTCTCGAGGGCATTAAACAAAGTACTGCGGATTTCTCGCAATCTTTGTTATGTGTGGGATGAAGATTTACTCCTGGAACGTGAACGGGATCCGGGCAGTGCACCGGAAGGGTCTGTTTACGAAATTCATCGAACAGGAAAAGCCGGACATCGTGTGCCTGCAGGAGACGAAGGCGATGCAGCATCAGTCGGAAGTCGATCTGCCGGACTATGAGGAATACTGGAACTCCGCGGACCGCAAGGGTTATTCCGGCACCGCCATCTTTACGCAGCGGAAGCCGCTGAAGGTCATGAACGGATTGCCGGCGGATATTGAAAAGAAATTCCGGCTTGCCGACGAGTACGGCGATCCGAACAAAGAGGGACGGGTGATTGCGGCCGAATATGAGGATTTCTTTCTGGTGACGGTATATACGCCGAACGCGAAGGACGATCTCAGCCGGCTTCCCCTGCGCCACGATCACTGGGACCCGGCGTTTCTGGCTTATTGCAAAAAACTGGAAAAAACCAAGCCGGTCATTTTTTGCGGCGATTTGAACGTCGCGGCCGGACCGGACGATCTCGCGAGGCCGAAAGAAAACGAGGGCAATAAGGGATATACGAAAGAAGAACGGGAAGGATTCCAGAATTTCCTGGATGCCGGTTTCGTGGATACGCTTCGGCTGTTCCATCAGGGCAACGGCTACTATACCTGGTGGACGAATTGGGCGAATGCGCGCGAGCGGAACATCGGCTGGCGGATCGATTATATGCTGGTATCGGAAAAACTGGCGAAGCGCGTCATCGCGGCGGATATCCATCCCGACATCATGGGATCCGACCACTGCCCGGTCAGCATCACGCTCAAAGAGGGGAAATAGCACTCTTGACGATAGAGTGCCAAGGCGCCTATAATGGTATAATAAATATATGCCCCGTAGTGAGAATCCGATGCGATTATGTTCAAGTATGTTTACGTCTTGAAAAGTGGTAAGGATGGGTCATTGTATTTAGGATTCACCCATGATCTCAAAAGGAGATTTCAAGAACATAATCGAGGACTCAATTTTTCGACTAAGGCACGGAGGCCTTGGCAGTTGATACATTATGAGGCGTATTCGGATGAAGATGATGCCAAGCGTAGAGAAAAATATCTTAAAACAACCATGGGGTCGCGTATGTTGCGTCGTATGCTAAAAGAATATTTTAAGTCGAAAAATTAATCGGATTTCTACTACAGGGTATGGCAGAAGATCTTTTAACGCGAGGCGGCGGTCAATCGAGTGTGGATGTCTCGCGGGTGCGCGTATACGGTATGAGTACGGTCAGCGTCCTTGCAGCGCTGTTTTTTGGTTTCGGCATCCGGGAGATGATTTTGGGCGGGGGACTGAACGGAGGCAATGTGACGATGAATGTCGCAGGCGCTCTGCTGTTCCTGATCGCGTTCCTGCTGCAGGTGCTTCTGGTGAAGTCCATGAAGATCCAGATGACGGTGGTGGGCCTGGAGGCCGTCTCGCTCGCGCTGTTCTTCTTCGCCAGTTGGTCATGGCTGTTCCTCCTTGCGTTCGTCCTGCTGATCGGATTTCTCTCACTGGGCGTCCGCGGAGGGAAACGGGAGATTGAAAATGAGATGAAGGTCAGCTTTTTCAAGATCGCGCGCCACACGGTGCCGAAGGTGATCACCGGATTGTCGCTGTTCGTCAGCATTCTCTACGTCGCATTCGGTTCTTCCGGATCGCCGCTGATCGGTCAGGATACTTTTCTGGCGATGGTCCGTCCGTCGGAGCCGATCGTCCGCGGATTCGGGCTGAAGGATTTCTCATGGGATATGACCGCGCCGCAATTCGCGCAGTCAGTCGCAGAGTTCCAGTACGGCAGCGCGTTCGCCGCGGCCACGCCGGCCATGCAATCGCAGGCGGTCGCGCAGATCACGAGCCAGTTGCGGGCGCAGGCGGCGCAGTATGGAGTCGTATTCAAAAATACGGACACCGTCGGCGGCGTCTTCTATGCGTATATGGTCGGGCAGTATAATTCGCTCCCGACATCGTACAAGTCCTGGATTCCGATCGCCGTATTCGTGCTGACGTTCCTGACTGTGAAGGGATTGGGAAGCATCGCCGGATGGTTCGTGGCGCCGCTGGGATATATCATTTTCCAACTTCTGCTCGCGTCCGGTTTCGCGCATATCCAACTGGAACAGCGCAGCCGGGAAGTGGTGGTAGTGGGGTAGCGGATGCGTTCTCGTGAGGGAATGTTCTATCGCTGTGCTTGTTGTAGCTGAGAAAATCATTTACAACAACTGGAACCGTAAACGTGTATGACTATGAGTAAAGACTATTACAAAACACTCGGAGTTGCGAAGGGCGCTTCGGAAGAAGATATCAAAAAGGCGTTCCGGAAACTCGCGCACCAGTATCATCCGGACAAATCCGGCGGCGATGCGCAGAAATTCAAGGAGGTGAACGAGGCCTACCAGGTGCTTTCGGATAAACAGAAACGCGCGCAGTATGACCGTTTCGGCAGCGGGTTCGATCAGGCGGGAGGGTTCGGAGGCGGCCAGGGTTTCGGCGGATTTCACGCGGGCCAGGGCGGTTTCGGATTCGATTTTTCCAATGCGCAGGACTTCGGTGATCTGGGCGATATTTTTGAAACGTTTTTCGGCGGAAACATGGGCGGCGGACGGCGCCGGCGGACATCCCATCGCGGTGCGGATATCGAGCTGGTGAAGGATATCACCCTGGAAGAGGCGTTCCGCGGTGAAGCTCTGGTTTTGCAATACGAAACGCTGGCGGCGTGTGCGACATGCAAAGGCGCCGGCAGTTTCAAGGAGGCCGGATCAAAGAAGTGTACGGCGTGCGGCGGCCACGGCGAGATCCGCGAGACGCGGCAGAGTTTCTTCGGACAGTTCTCGCAGGCGCGCGAGTGTTCAGCGTGTCATGGGACGGGTGAAATCCCGAACAAGCCCTGCAAGGATTGCGGCGGCATGGGACGCGTGAAAACGAAGAATAAAGTGGAAGTGCAATTGGCGCCGGGTATTTCGGACGGCCAGGTGATCAAAATCGCCGGACGGGGACAGGCGGGTGAGCGCGGTGCCGGGGCGGGAGATCTGTATGTGCATATCGTCGTGAAGCCGCATCATACGTTCGCGCGGGTCGGCAACGATCTCGTGGTCAAGAAAGATCTGGATATCCTGAAAGTGCTCGCCGGCCAGCGCGTGGAAGTGCCGACGGTGCAGGGCGGCAAACTGAACGTGGAAATTCCGGTGGGATTCAATCTGTGCGAACGGATGCGGATTCCGGGCGAGGGGATGCCGAAGTTCGGAGCGACCGGCGGTCCGTTCGGCTTGGGGAGCAAGCGCGGCGATCTCTATGTGGAATTCAGCGTCAAAGTCCCGAAGGTGGATTCAAAACTGAAGAGAGCGCTGGAGGAATAGTTCACTTGCTATTGAGCATATTTTCTGGCAGTATATTGCTAGCAAAGGATTGACTAAAACGGAGGATTAGATGGCTCGCGTGGCTTGGGTTGCGTTGTTGCTTTTTTCCTTGGCGACGATCGTATGGCCGTGGGTTGACTTTATCACTTGTCTGCATCGCGGAGTGCTGATTCTCAATCCAGTCTACTTTCTCATGACGTTTGCAGGAGTGATCGGAGTGAGGTTGTCCTTCAGCCTCAGGAAGCAGGTCTCTAAGACTCCCGATCGTTAAGATGCAGTCAATTTGTTCCTTACCGCATGGTTCGCCCAGCGGTTTTTTATTTATCCGCAAACTTGATTCACCGGCTCTAATGAGCTACTCTGAACCGTAGAAGATCTTCTTTGAGAGGAGAAAAATGGCGAAGAAGTGGTCGATAGGGCGGGATTTCTTCCTTCCTTCGCAGGAGTTGGCGGAGGCGATCGCGAAGCATCATAACAGCGGCTGTAACTGCCGCATTGATGCATTGAGCGACTATATGCCGACGGCGGGAAGTCCTCTGGATATGGAAAGAGTGAGGATGCGGATCGGGGAAACCCTGTATAGCCTCCTCGGCGAGCGGGCGATGTATTACGCGGGTCGGTGCAAAGAACCTCAGTGGGTCAAGGTTCGGGTAGAAGCCCGGATTATCAATTCGCTCGGCTTCATTGAGGCCGTGGCCAATCGACTCGTTGCGATGCTTCATCTGAGGGTTCACCGACCCTTAGCCGCTGAAGAGACGAATCGTTTGTTGAAGCTGCTGGCGGACGAGTTCGAGCGTTGGCTTGATCAAAGCGGAAATGAGAGGCCAAAAGGCAGAGAACGGAGGTTGCCCGACGGCGCGATACTCAGATCGTCAGGGAGATACTGGGGAGACGTGTACCTCATTTTGAATAATGCCTGCATCAGGAAGTTGCATGCGTCGCTCAACCTGCCTCCGTTGGAGTAGAAGAAATGGATTTACCGCATGGTTCGCCCAGCGGTTTTTATTTTTTTGGAATGTTGAGGAACTCAATCTTGATTTACCAGGATTTATTTTCTATCCTTTAAGAG
>JAGWKK010000012.1 GCA_028865335.1 Patescibacteria group bacterium
GCTGGCGGACGGCGTGAAGATGATCGGAACGCCGCAGAGCAACAGCGGATCATTGCCTCAATACGATCCGTCCACAAACCAGGTGACCTGGCAGGTGAATCAGGTCCAGGCGAATCAGGGAATCATCGGTACTCCGATCGAAGCGGTCTTCCAGGTTGAAGCGACGCCGACGGGCGCGATGGCCGGAACCTATATGCCGTTGATCGGCGCGACGACAGTGAGCGGCACCGATGCGTTCACCGGCAATGCGCTGACCGATACGGTTCCGGCGGTGACGACTCAGTTGACCGACGATTCCACCGTCCATCCCGGCGACGGCGTGGTGCAGCCCTAGGGTAGTTAAAAGTGAAAAGGTGAAAGGGTAAAGCGCAAAGCAGAAAGTCAGAAGACAAAATCCAAAAGCCAAAAGCGGAAGCCGGAAAGCCGCCCGGAAGGGTGGTTTTTCCTTTGTTTTTTTGGTATTCTTTTGAAATGGAAAACCTCATGGAAAAGATAGTCAGTCTCTGCAAAAGGCGCGGTTTTATTTTTTGCCAATTTTGTTTGAGCGAAGCGAAACTACAAAATTGAGCATCCCGCCAACGGCGGGGCGGAAAAATAACACTATGCAAAAAAAAGAACAAAATAACCTGATGGAGAAAATCGTATCGCTGTGCAAAAGGCGCGGGTTTATTTTTCCCGGATCCGAGATCTACGGCGGCCTGGCGAATTCCTGGGATTACGGCCCGCTCGGCGTGGAGCTCAAGAACAACATCAAGCAGGAGTGGTGGAAACGGTTCGTGCATCAACGCACGGACGTCGTGGGTATCGATTCGGCGTTGATCATGAATCCGAAGGTCTGGGAGGCGAGCGGCCACCTTTCCAATTTCAGCGATCCGCTCGTGGAATGTCCCAAAGATCATCAAAGGTTTCGTGCCGATCAAATAGAAATTACAGATAACGGCTTTCAACTTTGTCCCAGCTGTGGTGAAATACTTGGACCAGAAAAGCAGTTCAACCTGATGTTCAAGACATTCATCGGCCCGTCGGAAGAGCAGGCGAACATCGCGTACTTCCGTCCGGAGACCGCGCAGGGCATGTTCGTGGATTTCAAGAACGTACTGGAGACGACACGCAAGCGGCTCCCGTTCGGCATCGCTCAGATCGGCAAATCATTCCGCAACGAGATCACCCCGGGGAACTTCATTTTCCGCACCCGCGAATTCGAGCAGATGGAAATAGAATATTTCATCGCCGAAAAGGATTGGAAGGCGTATTTTGAGCATTGGCTGGACGAAATGAAGCGCTGGCTGAAAGATCTCGGCATCGCTGAAGAAAAACTGCACTACGACGACATTCCGGAAGGGGAGCGCGCGCATTATTCCCAGCGGACGGTGGATATCGAGTACGATTTCCCGTTCGGCAAGAAAGAACTGTACGGTCTCGCGTACCGGACTGATTTCGATCTGAAGAACCATATGGAAAAAAGCGGCGAGGATCTCCGCTATACCGATCCTGAATCGGGCGAGGAGTTTTTGCCGCATGTGATCGAGCCGACCTGGGGCGTGGATCGTTCGGTATTGGCCGCACTGGTGGAGGCATATCATGAGGAGGAGGCTCCGACTGCGGAGAAAGGTGAGACCGAAGCGCGCGTGGTGCTGAAGTTTCCGAAATGGCTTGCGCCGGTGAAGGTGGCGATTCTGCCGCTTTCCAAAAAGGAGAATCTGTCTTCATTCGCGAAGGAGATTCATCGTGATCTCGTGCAGGAATTCGTCTGCGAATATGATGAGACGCAGAGCATCGGCAAGCGCTATCGCCGGCAGGATGAAATCGGCACGCCGTACTGCGTGACGGTGGACTTTGAATCGTTGGAAGACAAAGCGGTGACGGTGCGCGACCGCGACACGATGCAGCAGGAGCGCATCGCGATTGCGGAACTGAAAGCATATCTGCGCGAGAAATTATCATAATCATATGAAGGATTTTAAAAAATATCTGTTGCCGAACGGGCTCCGGGTGGTGCTGGTGCCGCAGCCGAAAGCGCTGACCGCGACGGCGCTGGTGCTGGTGGAAGCCGGATCGAAATACGAAACGAAGCGCATCAACGGCGTGTCGCATTTTCTGGAACACCTGTGCTTCAAGGGAACCAAGAAGCGTCCGAATGCGCTCGCGATCACGTCCGAGCTGGAATCGGTCGGCGCGGTCTACAATGCGTTCACCGGCCACGAAGAGACGGGCTATTACGCGAAAGTGAGCCGCGAGAAGCTGGCGACGGCGCTGGATGTGGTGGCGGATATCTATGTGAATCCGGTGTTTGACGCCAAGGAGATCGAAAAGGAGAAGGGCGTGGTGATTGAGGAACTCAATATGTACGAAGATATGCCGATGCGGAAAGTCGGCGATATTTTCACCGAGCTTCTGTACGGCGATCAGCCGGCGGGATGGGACATCGGCGGCACGAAGGAGGTGATCCGCTCGCTGACCCGCGACGATATCGTGACGTACCGGAGCCAGCACTATGTCGCACGGGCGACGACGGTGGTGGTTGCCGGCGGTTTCAATGAAAAGCAAGTGCGCGCGGACATCGCGCGGCTTTTTGCCGGCATTCCGGTGACCAAAAAGTTTCCGAAATCGAAAACGGCCGAAAAACAATCCGCGCCGCGGGTGATGTTGCGGCAGAAGGCGTCGGATCAGAGTCATATCATCATCGGATTCCGCGCGTTCGATATGTTTGATAAGCGCCGGTATGCGCTGGAAGTGCTCGGCGACATCCTCGGCGGCGGCATGAGCTCGCGATTGTTCCAGCGCGTGCGCGAAGAGATGGGCGCGGCATACTATGTGCGCGCGGGGGCGGACCTGTTCACCGATCACGGCTTCTTTGCGGTGTCGGCGGGGCTGGATAACGCCCGGGTGGAGGAAGTCGCGAAAGCGATTCTGGAAGAACTGAAGAAGATGGCGGAGAAACCGGTGACCGCCGAAGAGTTGCGCCGCGTGAAGAACCATCTGACCGGCACGATGATGATCGGTCTGGAATCATCCGACGAATTGGCGGGCTATTACGGAAATCAGGAACTGTTCCATAAGGCGCTTCATACGCCCGCGGAGGTGGAGAAGAAGATCAAGGCGGTGACGGCGGCGGATATCCGCAAAGTCGCCCGCGATATCATGAAACCGGAAAATCTCAATCTCGCGATGATCGGCCCGTCCAAGGATGCGAAGAAATTCGAGCGGATTCTGAAGTCATTTTAGACTTTCAGGCGGGATTTCCGCTTTTGTTGTCAGGGCGCTGAGAGTGCGTTAGTATAACTATATATAGAAGTCGTACCGTCGCGGAACCAAACCGGTTTTTCGCCGGTTCTATTCATAAAGATGATGGAACGAGGATTTGAAGTAACATGGACCAGTTTATGGCGCATCGTCGGGATGCTTATTCTGGTTGCGGTGCTGTATCGCGCGATGGACATCTGGATTTCGGTGATTCTGGCGATCGTCATCTCATCCGCGCTTGATCCGTCGGTGAACTGGCTGGAAAAGAAGAAGATTCCGCGTATCGTGGGCACGCTGGCGATTTTCATCGTCCTGACATTCATCCTGGCATTGGTCATGTACGCGATCGTGCCGATCGTGCTTTCCGAAGTGACCACTTTGCTCCAGAACATCGGAACGGTGGGTATTCCGGCGCTGGGTCTGCAGGAGGCGGCGAAGGTGATCGGCATCATCAACCAGGGTCTGACGAATCTGACCGATGTCCTGCTGAGCGGCAACGTCTCATTCGTGGGCATGGTTTCGCAGTTCGTCGGCGGCGTCACGCTGCTGCTGTCCACGGTCATGCTGGCGTTCTATCTGACCGTCGACCGCGATGGTGTTGAAAAATTCATGATCGCCGTCCTGCCGGCGGGCTATGAGGAGAAGATTCTGGATGTGTATTTCAAGACGCGGAAGAAGATCGGCAGCTGGCTGTACGGGCAGATCTTCCTGAGCTTGAGCGTCGGACTCGCTTCGTTCCTCGGCCTGTGGTTCATCGGCGTGCAGTTCAGTCTGGTGCTGGGTCTTTTGAGCGGTATCATGGAAATCGTCCCGTTCGTGGGTCCGATTCTGAGCGGCGCCATCGCATTGGTGATCGCCGCGTCGACTTCGCCCGGTTCGCTGATCTACGTCTTCCTGCTGTACCTGCTGATCCATGAAGTGGAGAGCTGGATTCTCACGCCGGTCTTCATGCGCATGACGACGAGCCTCCATCCGGCGGCAATTCTGATCTCGTTGCTCGTCGGCGCCGAACTGTTCGGCGTGGTGGGTCTGATCCTTGCGGTCCCGGTGACGGTGATGCTGCAGGAAATGGTGGACAGCTGGTCGGCGGAGAAAAGCCGCCGCAAGGCGTCCACGCTGAGCGTGTAAGAATAGTCATTAAGTCATTAGTCATGAGGTCGTAGGAGTTTGAGTTACCAATCCATCGAATGACTCAGCGCTTCATGACTCATGCCTTATGACCCGTGACTTGTGACTCAACGACCTATGACTAAAAAAGAATTCTATATCACGACTTCGATCGCCTATGCGAACGCGGCGCCGCACATCGGCTTCGCACTGGAATCGCTGCAGGCGGACGCGATCGCGCGGTATGAACGGCAGTCCGGCGCGGAGACATTCTTTCTGACGGGAACCGATGAACACGGATCGAAGATCGCGCGCGCCGCGGAGGCTGCGGGGAAGGACCCCGGGGTGTTCGTGGATGCGAATGCGGACCGCTTCCGTTCGCTGAAAGACGCGCTCAATCTGTCATGGGACGGATTCATCCGGACTTCGGACCGGAAAACACACTGGCCGGTGGCTCAGGAACTCTGGCAGCGGCTGGAAAAGTCCGGAGACCTGTACCGCAAAACCTATCGCGGCCTGTATTGCGTCGGCCACGAAGCGTTCGTGACGCCGAAGGATCTGGTGGACGGCAAGTGCGCGGATCACAAAAAGGAGCCGGAGGTGATCGAAGAGGAGAACTGGTTCTTCCGTCTGTCCAAATATACGGGCGAGATCGAACTGAAGATCAAAAACGATGAATTGCTGATTCTGCCGGAGAGCCGGAAGAACGAAATCCTGTCACTGCTGAAACAGGGCTTGGAAGACATCAGCTTTTCGCGCCCGGCGAAGGATTTGTCCTGGGGTGTTCCGGTGCCGGGAGATGAAACGCAGACGATGTACGTGTGGGCGGATGCGCTTTCCAACTATATCAGCGGACATGGCGGTATCGGGGCGTGGCAGAAGCATCCGGCGGATGTGCATCTGATCGGCAAGGACATTCTGCGGTTCCACGCGGCGATCTGGCCGGCGATGCTGCTCTCCGCGAAACTTCCGCTGCCGAAATCCTTGTTCGTCCACGGACATATTCTGGTGGAGGGTGAAAAGATGTCCAAGTCGGTGGGGAACGTCGTGGATCCGTTCGAGTTGGTGGAAAAATACGGCACCGATCCGGTCCGGTATTATCTGTTGCGCGAAATCCCTTCCGATCAGGACGGCGATTTCGGATATGACAAATTCGAGGAGCGGTATAACGGCGACCTCGCGAACGGCCTGGGGAATTTCGCCGCGCGCGTCACGACGCTCGCTTCGGGTCTGGGTTCATTCACGATCGGCGAGATTGATGCGAGCGTGGTTTCGAAGATCGAAGTGACCGAGCGGCACGTCGCGGAGAAGATGAAGAACTTCCGCCTGTCGGAGGCGCTGATGGCGGTGTTCGAGCTGATCCAGTTCGGCGACCGGTATGCGAACGACCACAAGCCATGGGACAAGAATCTTTCTCCGGAAGAGAAAAGGAAGATCTTGGGGAATCTGGTGGAGATCCTGCGCTCAGCGACGCATTTCTTGCGGCCTTTTCTGCCGGGTACGGCGGAGAAAATCGCCGGGGCGGTGGAGGTATCCGACGGCACGATGACGGTGAAAAAGATCGAGCCGCTGTTTCCGCGACTGACCGCATAGTATTTCTTATGGAATTCACTTTGGAAACTTCGGGTGAGAGATTGGATAAGTTTCTGGCCGCTCACGTGGAGAATATCTCGCGTACGCATGGTCAGCAATTGATCCGCGAGGGCGCGGTCCGCGTTGACGGGAAGCCGGTGACGAAGCCGGGTTTTTTATTGAGAAAAGGGAGCGTGGTGACGGTTGAAGACGAAAAGATTTCCGACGGGGAATTTTCGGTGGAGCCGGAATCCGCGATCCCGCTGGCGGTGGTATATGAAGACAAGGACATCGTCGTGCTGAACAAGCAGCCGGGACTGATCGTCCATCCGACGGCGAACCAGCATCATCACACGCTTGCAAACGCCTTGCTCGCGCGTTATCCGGAAATCGCGGGAGTGGGCGACGACCCGCTGCGCCCCGGCATCGTCCATCGGCTGGACAAGGATACGTCGGGCCTGATCATTGTGGCGAAAAATCAGCCGGCATTTTCTTTTCTGAAAAACCAATTTCTCGGCCATACGGTCAGGAAGACCTATCTCGCGCTGGTGGAGGGCGTGCCGAAGGAAAAAGAGGGGACGATCACGTTCCAGATCCGTCCGTCGACCGTGAACCGCCTGCGGAAAGTGGCGGTGCTCCGGCCGATGCGCCATCCGGGCAAATCGGTCCGCGCCGCGGAGACGCAGTATCGCGTGAAGGAAAAAGTGGGCAAGCATTTCTCGCTCGTGGAGGCGATGCCGAAAACCGGCCGGACGCACCAGATCCGCGTCCATCTGAGCGCCATCGGCAATCCGGTGGTGGGGGATTTCATGTACCGCGCGAAACAGAAGATCGCCGACCGGCAGATGCTGCACGCCTACCGTCTGCAGTTCACGGCGCCGAACGGACAGCGGCTGAAACTGGAAGCGCCGGTGCCGGATGATATGAAGTCGCTGATGGGTGCGCTTTCGCAGAAAAACGCGTAAAAAGAAAAAGACGGGGGTACCCGTCTTTTGGTTCATATGACATCGGAGATCTCTTCCACCCGCATCCGGTAGTAGTCGATCGGCTGTTCGTTATCGATCCTGAAGTCGGCCTTTTTGCCTATTTCGGGAACGAGAAGTTCGATCTCGGCCTGGTCTTGCGCTATGAACTGCTCCATGGTGAGCTGCGCTTCGCCCACTTTTTCATTCCGTTTCCGCGCGCGGTTGAAGCGAGTCCATCTGCTTGCGGTCACGTAGACCAGGTGGTTGGCCGGAAAGCTGCGGAGATATTCGTAATCTTCCCAGCGCCTGATGCCGTCCAGGATCAGGATGTCGCATTCTCCCTGCGAGAGCGCAGCGACGCGTTTCCGCATCGCCTGCGTGATGATGTCGGACTCACCGAATTCCTTGATGAGCGCTATCGGGATCTTCTGCATATTCTCCCGCGTGCGCGGTTTGCCGAGAATGTCGCAGATTTCACCGATGATGTCGCCGAATCCCATACGGACGATTTTCTTATCCGGCGCTGCTTCGCAGAGGAGAGTGACAAATGTTCCTTTTCCGCCCGCTTTCTCGCCCGTCAGTCCTATGATGATCATCGTGCGACTCCGCAGACCAGGATTTCCCCGACGGCGCCGTGGTTGTCGAGGTCGGGAAAGTCGGGATTCGCGGCACGGATGTGTTCGCGCGTCCCGTAGCCGCCGCAGAAGCCGAACGTGATGATGCCGACCTGTTGTGCGGCCATGAGGCCGTCGAAGGTGTCATCGAGATAGAATGCGCGCTCGGCTTGAACGCCGAAATGATCCAGCGCTTCGATCAGTTTGTTTTCCTTGTCGTATGCGCTGCCGAAAACGCGGTCGATGAACGGCGTCAGGCCGAAGTCATTGAGCCGCTTTTCAAGCACCTCTTCCATTTCTCCGCTGACAATCGCGGTCTGCATTCCGAGTGCTCTGCACAGCAGGATGAGGTTCTGCGCGTTATCGTGGAGCCTGGCTTCGGCCGCATGCAGCGTAAGATATTCTTTGCGGATCGCATTGAGCTGCTGCGCGGTCGCGGCCGTCGGGATGCCGTGCGCGTGATAGAATTTCATGAAGTCGGTCGTGATCTCGGCGCGATAGGTTTCCAACGAGGGCGCCGGAAGCCGATGACGTTTGAAGATTTCGACCACGCTGCCATAGACGACCGGAAGGTCGTTCAGAAGCGTGCCGTTCCAGTCGAAGATCGCCAGCAGCGGGCGCTGCAGGAGTTTCCGCATGTCGTTTCCTTTTTGTTGAGGTTCCGAGTTGAGTATAAATGAAAAAAATGCGCGGGTCAATTTGCGCATGAAAAAACCGCAGCGGAGTGCGGTCAGTCTTTGTCGTTGAGCCACAGCAGGGGGCCGAGTGATCGGCGGTTGTAGCTGTGCCACTGCAGAGCGGCTTCCATACGCTCGAGCTCATGGAGAATCGTCTGGCGGGTCCGCTGCGCGGTCGAGCAGGCGAGTGTCTCCACCCAGCGCCGGAGCCATGGCGGACGTATGACGGTCCGATAATGGATTTCAAATATTTTCCGAGGTTTGGCGCGGTGGATAAGAGAGGGGAGTTTCACGTATTCATCCAGTGAATCAAGGATATCGCTGAGCGTGAAGACTCCGATGATGAGCTGATAGTGCTTTACCGGAAACCAGCCGTTCGAGGGAAGGCACTCCGAGCTCACGAAGTGGATTTCAAGGGCGAGCGGCGAATCCTTGATGCGCCGGACGGCGGTGAAGACGCGGCTGCGGGCGCCGTAGGCGTCGCTGATGATCCGCATCTGCGCCTGGGATCCGAAACAATAGATCCGTTTATACAGAAGATAGGAGTCGTTTTCAAGAAAATCGAGGATCTGTGTTTCCGGGCAAGTCAAAATACCGCTGGGGAGGTTTTCAAAGAACATCCGATCGGTTATCAGACGTCGACACAGTTCATCAAAGTTCACTGACGAGGATGGTTTGCCCATCGGGCGCCACCTTTTTTTCCTGACTGCCTATACTATAGTCGAAAAGCGCGGAGAAATCAATGTTTTTCTGTGGATGAATCTGTATTACAATGGTTCTATGAAATCCTCAGGCACGATTCCGTTCATTGATGCGCACGCGCATGTGCAGTTTCCGGCGTATGATGCCGACCGCGACGCGGTGATGGCGCGGGCGCGGGAAGCGGGCGTCCGCATGGTGCTGGTGGGTACGCAATACGGCACTTCCGTCGCGGGTATCGAGCTTGCGAAACGCTATCCCGACGACGCTCGCGCGGCCATCGGTTTTCATCCGAGTCATGTCGCCGAACAATGGCATCACGATCCGAAAGAACAGCACGAGGCCGAGTCGGAGAAGTTCGACGCCGCGCGATTCCGCGCGTTGGCGGCTGATCCGATGGTGGTGGCGGTCGGGGAGTGCGGATTGGATTACTATCGCTTAACCGAAGGCGACGCGGAAAAAGTGAAAAGCCGCCAACGGGAGGTGTTTTTGGAGCAGGCGCGGATCGCGCAGGAAGTCGATAAGCCGCTGATGATCCATTGCCGCCCCTCCTCCGTTAAAACTTCGGAGGGCAAAGCCTTCAGTACTGATGATGCGTATGAGGATTTGTTTTCCATAATTCATAATTCGCGATTCACTATTCCAAGGATTATCCATTTCTATGTCGGCGGTCCGGCGATCACGAAGAAGCTGGTGGATGCGGGATTCCACTTCACTTTCGGCGGCGTCTTGACGTTCGCCCGTGATTACGATGAATCTTTGCGGATGATACCGCTTGACCGCATCTTATCCGAAACCGACTGTCCGTATGTCGCTCCGGCGTCACATCGGGGCAAGCGGAATGAACCGGCGTTCATAACGGAAACCGTACAGCAACTTGCTTTACTGAAAGGAGTACCCTTTGAAAAAATGCGCGAGCAGGTATACGCTACGAGTAGAACGTTGTTCCGGTGGTGATAGATGAGAGAGAAATACAGATTCTATGTGGAGCTGGCGGATGACTTCATCGGCATACTGCCGCCTGAAGAGTTCAAAGAACTTGACGCGCTGATCAGGATCGCCCAGGAAAAAGGCGAGGCCCTCCTCGATTTCAACCGGCGATTGCGCTTGCGGACGCTCTCGGCTCAGGTTTCGGCACAGCTGATTGCGATCGCGGGCAGCAGGGGCGCATACCTTCTTGCGTATGATGACGTCATAGCGAATCATGCCGCGTGGAAGGATTGTGCGGAACTGCCCGGCTTGCTTGCGCATACTTCGCAGGCGAAGATAGTTTTTTACGCCCTGGACGCCCTTCTGATGGACATATATAACTCCGGCGTGTGGATCATGTTGGGGAATCAGGAAAAGTACGGGAATTATCTCGCTTTGTACACCTCTCTTTTCCCCGGATCCGTCACTCTGGACGTCGAACATCTGGATCGGGTGAATGCGCACATCACCATGGATGCATTTGAGAGTTTCCACAATCATCTGCCGGATTGCGCCGGATGCAGCGTCGGCGTGGAACATTGGAAGGATGCATGGGCGGATTCGATGAAAGATCATTTTTCCTGACACATAGCCTCTGAGGAGGCTATTTTTCTTGCCCGCCTCCGGAAATAAAAGGGCGGTGTTTCATCCACAAGAACCTCTTCTCCCCGAGGGGGTTTGCTGGTATTTTTAAATAGTCCCTCAGTCACAAAGTTCAAAGTCAAAAGTCATACGATTTCATTTTTGACCCCCGATTTTTTACCTTCGACCTTGGACTTTCCGACTTTCGACTATCCCTATGTATCCGCATAAGAAAATAGAGACAAAATGGCAGAAGAAATGGGCGGCGAACAGCTTCGAGCTTTGGCATGCCGATGAGAAGTCCCGGGGCGAGAAAATGTACGTCCTGGACATGTTCCCGTATCCCTCCGGGGAAGGATTGCACGTGGGGCACGTCGAAGGATATACCGCTTCGGACATCATAAGCCGCTACTCCCGCATGCAGGGAAAGAATGTCCTCCATCCGATGGGCTGGGACGCCTTCGGTCTTCCGGCCGAGAATTTCGCGATCAAGAAAAAGACGCATCCGCGGCTGGTGGTGGAGAAAAATGTCAGGAATTTCGCCAAGCAGCTGCGCCGGCTGGGTTTCAGTTACGACTGGCAGCGCGAGATCAACACGACGGATCCCGAATATTACCGCTGGACACAATGGATCTTTTTGCAATTATTGAAACAGGGATTGGCGTACGAGGCGGAAGTGCCGGTGAACTGGTGTCCGTCCGACAAGACCGTGCTTGCCAATGAAGAAGTCATCGATGACCGCTGCGAACGCTGCGGCAATCTGGTGGAGCGCAGGAAACTGAATCAGTGGGTGCTGAAGATCACGGCATACGCGGACCGGCTGCTGGAGGATCTGGACATGCTGGATTGGCCGTCGAAGGTGAAGGAGATGCAGCGCAACTGGATCGGACGGTCCGAGGGCGCGGAAATCGAATTTCCGGTGATGGATTCCAATCTGAAAGTGAAAGTGTTCACCACCCGGGCGGATACGCTTCCGGGCGCGACCTATATCGTCCTTGCGCCGGAGCATGACCTGATCACATTGCTGAACGCGCGCATCGTGAACAAGAACGCGGTGAGCGAATACATCGATCGCGCGAAGCATAAATCCGACCGCGAACGCATCGCGGACGCGAAAGCGAAGACCGGCGTGGAACTGAAGGGGATCATGGTCATCAATCCGTTCACCAAGAAAGAGATTCCGGTGTGGGTTTCCGATTACGTGCTGGGCGGGTATGGGACCGGCGCGGTGATGGCGGTACCGGCGCACGATGAGCGCGATTTCGCGCACGCGAAGGAATTCGGCCTGCCGGTGGTGGAGGTGGTGTCGCCGGACGGAAAGCCGCATCCCGAGATGGCCGAAGCGTTCACGGGCGACGGCGTCATGGTGAATGCCGGCGAATACGACAACCTGCCGAACCATATCGCCAAGGACCGCATCGTGGAATGCGTCGGCGGCAAGAAGCGGACGAACTACAAACTCCGGGACTGGATCTTTTCGCGCCAGCGCTATTGGGGCGAACCGATTCCGGTGATCAAGTGCGCGAAGTGCGGAACCGTGCCGGTGCCGGAAGATCAGCTGCCGGTGCTGTTGCCTCGGGTGAAGAATTACGAACCGACCGGCGAGGCCGAATCGCCGCTGGCTGGCATCAGGAAATGGGTGAATGTGGAGTGCCCGACCTGCAAGGGACCGGCGAAACGCGAGACCAACACGATGCCGCAGTGGGCGGGTTCCTGCTGGTACTATCTCCGCTATCTCGATCCGCACAATGCGGAGGCGCTCGCGGACAAGGCGAAGGAGAAATACTGGATGCCGGTGGATGCCTATATCGGCGGCGTGGAGCACGCGGTGCTGCATCTCTTGTATGCGCGGTTCTGGCACAAGGTCCTGTTCGATCTCGGCGTGGTCTCCACCAAGGAACCGTTCCAGAAACTGATGAATCAGGGATTGATCCTGGGCCCGGACGGACAGAAGATGTCAAAGTCGCGGGGCAACGTGGTGAACCCCGACCTGATGGTGGACGAATTCGGCGCGGACGCGCTGCGGCTGTACGAAATGTTCATGGGCCCGCTCGAAGACGCGAAGCCATGGCAGCCGGACGGCATCGTCGGCCTGTATCGGTTCCTGAACCGGTTCCATACGCTGGCCGCGGGGGTTGCCAAGGCGCGCAAAAAGAAGAATGCGGCGCCGGCGGCGCTGCCGGAAGAGACCAACCGGCTGATGCACAAGACGATCAGGAAGGTGACCGAAGATTTCGGCGCTTACCGCTTCAATACCGCGATCAGCGCGCTCATGATCCTGCTGAACGACATGGAAAAAAGCGCGGCGCAGCTGCCGAAAGACAGCGTGCAGATATTCGCGAAGCTGCTGTTCCCGCTCGCGCCTCATCTGGCGCAGGAAGCGTGGACGCTGATGGGCAACGAATCACCGCTGGATCATGAATCGTGGCCGGTTTTTGACGAGAAACTTACGGAGGATGCGGAAGTGGAATTGCTCATCCAGATAAACGGCAAATTGCGCGACAAGATGAAAGTGGCGAAAACCATTCCGCAGGAAGAGGCGGAGAAACTGGCGCTCGCGAATCAGCGCGTGAAGGAATTTCTGGGAAACAAGAAGCCGGCGAAGATCATCTTCGTCCCCGGCCGCCTGATCAATATTGTGATCTAACTCTTCTGATATATGAAAATCGCCTTCCCAAGGCGATTTTTTAGTTATACAATGACACCATGAACAGATTTGAGCGGGGAATGCCGGTTGCGGAGCGCCCGGAACAGAAAAAAGAGACCGATCCGATCGTAAAAAAAGAAGAAACGCTCTTCGAAGAATCCCTTGAGGAGATTATCGCCGGGTTGGATATCATTCTGGCGGAAGCCGGATCGGAGCAGCCGGAAACGATGGAGAAAAAGCCCGCACCGCCAAAAAAGGAGACGCTCGAAGAATCGCTTGATCGTGCCGTGGAAGATCTGAACGCTCATCTGGTCGCAACCGAATGGAAATCGTCAGCGGAAGACAAGGCGAGACTTTCCGCATCTCATTATGGAACACGTCTTGAATCGGGGGAAATGCACAAGGGTAATCTTTATGATAAGGGATGGGAGTGGTACTGGGCCGACCGATTGATGCATGAAAATGTGCCCGAAGATATACGCGCTACTCTTGATATAGTAGATCGAGGCGAAAAAATCGGATTCAAAAGACGCAAGAAACTCTCTAAATTTGTAGGGTCTTTTGTGGAATATGAAAGCAATCTTCCCGAGAAGGCTCGTGAGGCGTTTAAGAAAGCGCGGGAGAGGAAGAAAAAACAAAAAGAAGCTCGCGTGCAGAATCTTGCGAAAAAATCGAATCAACGTATCGACGAGCTCATGTTGATGAAGAAGGGCGTTGTGTTGGATTTGAAAACAGAACTCCGGTCCATCGATGAGCAGAAGATGTCTCCCGAATATGTCCAGGGCCGAAAGGAAGTTTTCTATGATGATAAATCGGAATCCTTATTTATTCTCGATAGCGCAGGGAAGCGGCAAGAGGTTTCCTTTGGCGATCTGGTTGGAGATTACGGATGGGGAATCAGATATCGCCCGGACGCATCCATGCCGGCTGCGTTGCGCCGGAAAATCAGGAAAACGTTGGCGCTTCATGAGGCGCGAAATAAAATCCAAACCCTTTATAATGAAGAGCTGCAGGAGCGTTTTAGTGCCGGCTATCCTGCTTCAACATTTGGTATTGAGTTTATTGATAAAACGATGAGACGTAATGGTGCCGATGCGGAGGGGGTGGTTGCCGAGCATCTAGCGCGCGAATTTCTGGTGCGGGTGCAATATAATAATCCTCAGTTGGGCATGTCGGTGGAGCGGTCAAACGCGCTTGAGGATCGGGAGTTGAAATATGATTTCAAAATACGAAGTCGGAAAACCGTAGGCGTAGCGCTCGAGCCGGACAATATGTCGAGAAAGGAATTCGTAAAACAAAAAAGACAGATTGGCATTCAATTCACCATCGGAAGCGCATCAAAAACCGAATTAGTCCAAATAGGCAAGGGCAGACTTGAGGCGTATAAAGAGATTTTAAGAGGAAGGGTGGACGATATTGTGGTTGTGCAAATTCCATCCTTGAAGGGACTTGCGGATCTGTACAGGAAGTGGGTGCGCGCAGGACGACCGAGCGGTGGACCTGAACAATATCTGTCCATTGAGCAAAAAGGGGAGATCTTCGACCAGGCGACGAAGGAAATTCTGGATGTTTCGGATGCGGAAAAGGAAGCGTTGAAGTTCTAGCGATTGCCTTGTGGTGAGGTTTTTGTTCGGGTAGAATAAGGACATGCCAGGTAGTAGATCTGCGATGAGAATTTTCTGTTATTCGCGCTTGTCTATCTGGTGGAATGAGGGGGTTGGAAAATATTTATCGAAAGAAGATTTAATTAAATTCTGCGAATAACAATCGCAGATTCACTACCTGGTATGCATCAATTTATCGGCTTGGTACTCCTGATTCTTGCGGTTTCCGTCGGGCTTTATGCCGCGACGCATTACGCGCAGCTGACCAGCTTCCAGGTTCCGCTGCCGTCCGGATTGCATCCCGTGAATTATTTCTCGTCAACGCAGACGCCGACTTCCGGAACCCAGTATCAGAACATCCCGCAGCTCGCGCTTCCGGCCCACACGAGTCAGAATCCGGTGCGGATTGATTCGGTCGTCCAGGCATCGGCATATTATCATCCGTATATCGAAGTGGTGCTGGCATCCAATGCCGGTCCCGGCCAGAAGATCGACATCACCGGATGGACGGTAAAGAGCAAGAACGGATCGTTCACGATTCCGCAGGCGCAGGCGGTCTATTCCTTCGGCGGCGTCGCGGGGGATATCACGCTGCAGTCGGGAGAGTATGTCCATATCTATTCGGGCGAAGCGACCAAGGGCAATTTCCGCCTGAACAAGTGCATGGGATATATCGAGGATCAGACGCCGTTCACGCCGTCGATCCCGATGACGTGTCCGGTGCCGAATCGTTCGCAGACGACTGCGTTCACGTCGGAGTGCCAGGATTACGTCACGTCGTTGCGTACCTGCCAGAATCCTTCGGCGAATCCGCCGGTGCCGATGACCGATACCGCCTGTTTTGAATTCCTGCGCAAGTTGAACTATGTCGGATGCGTCGATGCGCATATCGGCGACAGCGATTTCGCCTCCAATCAGTGGTGGGCGTGGATCGGAAGCAAGGAGAATATCTTCGATCCGACGCATGACGACGTGCAGCTGATCAATAAGCAGGGAACGGTCGTGGACGAATACACCTACTAGCAAATTGCTAATGGCTGATAGCGAATAGCGTATAGCGTTTAGCGTTTAGTAAATATCCAGTCACCTATGACTGGATATTTTATGACTCATGGCTTGTGACCGATGACCCTATGCCCGCTCGGCTAACGTGACGTTGATGCTCATCATCTTGTCGCCGCGCAGCACTTTCAGCGCGAGGATGTCGCCGACATTGAGATCTTCCAGGAAGTCCTGGATCGTTTTGCTCATGCTGAGTTTCACGCCGTTGCATTCCAGGATGATGTCCTTTTCTTTGAGGCCGGCGACGGACGCCGGAGTGTTCGGGATGACGGCGGTGGTGTGCGGCGGTTTGCCGGCGACCAGCGCGCCGTAGTTCGTCGGAAGATTCAGCTTCTGTTGGAGCATTTCATCGATGTTGACGTAGCGGAGACCGAGGAGCGGGCGGCGGACACGGCCGAATTTCTTCACATCCGCGATGTCGCGCTTGGCGGCGTTGATCGGGATGGCGAAACCGACGTTCTGCGCGCCGAACACGATCGCCGCGTTGATGCCGATGACTTCGCCGTCGAGATTGATCAGCGGACCGCCGGAGTTGCCCGGATTGATGGCGGCGTCGGTCTGGATCAGGCCGCGGAGTTCCTGGACCGGCTCTTTCGGATCGGGTTTCGCGGCGATGGAGCGGGAGAGGCCCGAGATGATCCCGCGGGAGACGGTATTCTTGAAAAGTCCGAGCGCGTTGCCGATGGCGAGGACGTCGTCGCCGAGTTCTATTTTGGACGAGTCGCCGAGCGTGACCACCGGAAGATCTTCGGCGTCGATCTTCAGGATGGCGACATCATCGATCGGATCGCGTGCGAGGACGGACGCGGGGTAGCGCTTGCCGTCGTCGGTAAGGACGGTGTATGAGGCGTTGGATTCCGCGATGACGTGCTTGTTGGTCAGAATGATGCCGTTGGAGCTGACGACGAAGCCGGAACCGCCGCCCACCTGCACCATGCCGTGCGCATCGATGTTTTCCTCCGGAATATCCATTTTCGGAACACCGAACGGCATGACCGGCGACATTTCCGCGGGAAGTTCCTTCTCCAATTCCTCCAGACTTTTGGAAATGATGACGGACACCACGGCAGGCATGACCTTCGTGATTGTTTTATTGAGCGGTGAGGGCATAAGAAGTTGTTGTTTACTTTATTGTAACACAAGAAATCGTTTTAAGATGTGTGCTGAAAACTTCTGCAACGCGGCTAGAAAGTATTATTAAGATGGGTTCCTCGATGCACCCACCATTTGCCGAATTCGATGGAGAGGATATTCACGATGCCGACGCCCAGCACGCCGAGGAGCCAGACCGGCGGAAGCGCGGTGGTATGCAGCAGATTCTGCAGCGGGGCGACATAGACGCCGGCAACCGTGAAGACGAGGCCGATGCCGGTGCCGAGCGCGAGGTATCGGTTGGACAATGGATTGTAGCGGAAGATGCTGCGGTGCAGACTGCGGACAGCGAAGACCAGGAAGAGGGAATAGGTGCCGAAGGATACGAACATGAAGCTGCGCACGATGGCCGGGTCGAAGCCGGCATTGAGCAGGAAGGCATATAGCGCGAAGAGCAGGGCGCTGGTCGGGATGCCGATGATGAAGACGAGGAAGCGCGTTTCGCGGTTGAGGATGCCCGCATGGCGCGGACCTTCGCGGCGGAGCAGGTGGTCGATGCCGTCTTCAAAACCGAGCGCGATTGCCGGGAAGCTGTCGGTGAAGAAGTTGACCCAGAGGATCTGGATGGCGTTCAGCGGAAGCGCGAAACCGAAGAGGAGCGAGCCGCCAATGAGGAACAATTCGTCAAAGACGGACGAGAGGAGGTAGACGATGACTTTGCGGATGTTTTCCACCGTGCGCCGGCCTTCGTTGATGGCCGCGACGATGGTGTGATAGTTGTCATCCAGCAGGACGAGTTCGGCGACGTCCTTGGCGACATCGCTGCCGGATCCCATGGCGACGCCGATGTCGGCTTTCTTCAGGCTCGGGGCGTCGTTGATGCCGTCGCCGGTCATCGCGACGATGGCGCCGGTCTCCTGATATGCTTCCACGATCTTCACTTTCCCTTCCGGACTGACGCGGGAGACGATGCGGAGGTCGGGAAGTTTCGCGCGGAGTTCTTCGGTGGTCATCGCGTCCAGATCCGCGCCGTTGATGACGTTCTCCGGCTTGATGGCGAAGCCGAGTTCTTTCGCGACGGCTTCGGCGGTACCGCGGTGATCGCCGGTGACGATGACGGTCTTGATGCCGACATGCTCGATGCGGTGGATCGTGTCGCGGACGCCCTGGCGGATCGGATCGGTGAAGGAAATGCTCGCGAGGAATTTGAAGCCGCTGAATTTCTGTTTCGCGAATTCATGCGTGAGCGAGTCGGTCTGCTCGTTCGCCGGAACTTTGCGGATGGCCACGCCGAGCACTCGCTCGCCGTTGTACGCCATCTGGTCGATCTGCTTGGCGATTTCCTTCCGGTACGCTTCAGGCGTTTCAGTGGAAAGCTTCAGGAGGATTTCCGGCGCGCCGAAAAGCGCGATATAGTGGTCGTTCTTGTATTCAAAGAATGTCGCCGAGAATTTGTTCGCCGAGTTGAAGGGGAGATAGTTCAGGACCTTCATCTGTCTCTTGAGCGCGTCCGGGATGATGCCGCGTTTGCCGGCGGCCTGCACGACGGCGCGTTCCAATGGGCGGCCGATGATATGCCAGCTGTCCGCGGGATCGCGGGGATTCTCGACGATGACGTCGCAGTTGAGCGAGGCGAGTTCCATCACGAAATCCTCCGTTGTCGCTTCTTCGGGAGAGGGACTGAAGAGCGAGATCTTGGAGAGATCGAGTTTCGCTTCGGTGAGCGTGCCGGTCTTGTCGGTGAGAATGACGGTGGTGCTGCCGAGCGTTTCCACGGCGAGGAGTTTGCGGGTGATGGCGCGTTTCTTGGCGAGGCGCTGGACGCCGATCGCGAGGATGACGGTCATGGCGACCGGAAGTCCTTCCGGCACCGCGG
Source organism: Patescibacteria group bacterium (assembly GCA_028865335.1). GTDB lineage: Bacteria > Patescibacteriota > Minisyncoccia > UBA6257 > 02-FULL-45-10c > REEB48. The sequence goes on from JAGWKK010000012.1 coordinate 18,710, forward strand.
AGACGAGGATGGCGACCGAAGTCAGGAACATCGTGAGGATGGAATAGCCGCTGAAGATGCCGATCAGGAAGATGAGCGAGGTGAGGACGACCAGGACGAGCGTCGCTTTGATGCTGAAGTCGGTGATCGCTTTCTGGAGCGGCGTCTGCTCATCGGTGCGGTTTTTGACGAGTTCGGCGATGCGGCCGATTTCCGTGTCCTTTCCGGTGCGGCAGACGACGGCGTTGGCGAACCCCTGGATGACGGTGGTGCCGCTGAAGATCATGGATTTCTGATCGCCGATCGGCGCGTGGAATCCGACAGGGTCCAGCGTCTTCACGACCGGCAGCGCTTCGCCGGTGAGGATGGTTTCGTCCACCATGAGGTCGTTCAGGTAGATCAGGCGCGCGTCGGCCGGCACGCGGTCGCCCTGCGCGATGCGGATGATGTCGCCGGGGACGAGGTCTTCGGTGTTCACTTCGAATTCACGACTCTGGCGGATGATGCGGATGCGCTCCTCGATGTAGCTCTTCAAGTGGGCGAGCGCTTCTTCGGCTTTGTTCTCCTGATAGAAGCCCAACACGGCGTTCACGAGCGCGGCGACCAGGATCGCGGCGGCGTCGCGCGCGTCGCTGAGCATGAGCGTGATGGCCGCAGCGACGAGCAGGAGGAAAATGAGCGGATTGGAGAACTGGCTGAGCAGGATCGCGAGCTTGGTGGCCTTCTTCGCTTCGGCGATCTTGTTCTTGCCGAAAACCTCCAGGCGTTCCTTGGCCTCGTCTTCGGTGATACCCTCGCTGGTGGTCTCCAGCAGTTCCAGGGCATCGGACGCTTTCAGCGCCCAGAATGATTTTTCGGTGACGTCAGTGAAAAGCATGGCGTACGTTATTTCTCTTCATTATAGCAGTCATCCGAAAAATCCCCGAAGAGAGGGGAGTGATCGAAATGACTAATATCTAATTTCTAATATCTAACGACCAAGGACCAAGGACCAAGGACCAAGGACCAAGGACCAAGGACTTTTGCCGCCTTCGGCAGGACCTTCGACTATGCAACAAGAATCTTTCTGACTTCCTCAAAATCAGGACGGACTTTGATCGGTTCGGGAAGTTGGACGATGTCGGGGTCTTTGAGGCCGTTGCCGGTGCAGATGAGGACGACGCGTTTGCCGCGGACGTCGCGTCCGGCGTTCACTTCGGCGATGAGGCCGGCGAGTCCGGCGGCGGATGCCGGTTCAACCCAGATGCCCTGTCCGGCGAGGAGTTTCTGCGCCGCGAGGATGTCGTCATCGCTGACCGAAAGCATTTTGCCGTTCGTTTCTTTGATGACGTTCAGCGCCTGGTCGCCGCGCGCGGGATTGCCGATGCGGATGGCGGTGGCGACGGTCTCGGGATGTTCCACGACGTGACCGAGGACGAGGGGAGCGGCTCCCGCGGCCTGGACGCCGATGAATGACGGGATGCCGGTTTTCTTGAGTTCGTGATACTGCGTGAATCCCATGTGGTACGCGGTGATGTTGCCGGCGTTGCCGACCGGGATGCAGACGAGGTCGGGAGCGGAGCCGAGTGCGTCGCAGAGTTCGAACGCGCCGCTTTTCTGTCCTTCCAGCCGGTACGGATTGAGCGAATTGACGAGCGCGATCGGCATCTTGTCGGTGATTTCGCGGACGAGCTTCAGCGCTTCATCGAATGAGCCGTCGATCTGGATGATCTGCGCGCCGTACATCGCCGCGCCGGCGAGTTTGCCGCGGGCGACTTTGCCGCCGGGGATCAGGACGATGGCGCGGATTCCCGCGCGCGCCGCGTAGGCCGCGGCGGATGCGGCGGTGTTGCCGGTGGAAGCGCAGATGATGGTCTTCGCTCCGGCGCCGACGGCTTCGCTGACTGCCGCGACCATGCCGCGGTCCTTGAACGATCCGCTCGGGTTGAGTCCTTCGTATTTCACATATAATTCAAAACCGCCGCCCAGCCGGTCCGCCAGCGCGGGGACGGGGATCAGCGGCGTATCGCCCTCGCACAAACTGAGCGGCACCGCGTGTTTCGGCAGCTTGATCAGGTCGCGATATTTTTCCAAAATTCCTTGAGTGCGCATAGGGGTATTTTAACATGAACTGAGATAAAAATTATTTGACTTTGGTTTTTCGCGGAGCTATTCTGTCTATGGAACATCGTTAAAGCGAGGACGACATGCGCCCGAGAATCATGAGAATGGTTGTCGATAAGATGCTGAAGAGGTTGAAGGGAAGCAGGGGAATGAAGCCCGACTCGGTGGTGGACTACATCAGCCGCGAGATGAGCGTCGGCGACATATATGCGAGAAACGTCCTGTGGGGCCTCATCACCGATGGATCGGTCGTCAAGAAGAACGGGAAGCTGGTCCTCGGAAGCGTGAAGAAATAAAACAAGCCGCTCTGCAATAGAGCGGCTTTTTTCCAAATAATGCAGGTCACTTGGGATGACGCAGGAACCTTTTGTTGTGTCTAAATATTAGATGAGAACACATGTTTGTATCTAAGAATCACCCATGACATAATTTCTGATATGGATATAAAAGCAATATTAATTGATTTTGATGGTACTGTCGTTACGACAGATATTCTTGATGTTGTTTGCGGCATTGTGGGGAAAGAAAAAGAAAGCAGGATGATAAAAGAGGAATTCTTTAAAGGTGTTACGTCTGGCCTTTCGCCATTGATCACCAGAATCAATTTTCTTAAAGGAGTAACCACTCAACAAATCCAAGAAAAACTGTCTGAGAACGACTTCCTTATGCCCGGCGCAGAAGAGTTTTTTAATTTTCTTAATTCCAAAAATTATATATCAATTCTTCATTCAGGAAATCTTGTTCCCATACTTAACCATTACAAAGAAAAATTAGGCATAACATACGTGGTGGGTACAAAGCCCAAGATGGATAACGATACAATAGTTTCTATATCAGAAAAAGATTTTTCCGGGCCAGATTTTAAATTGAATGATTCAAAAGCAATCTTGGATAAATGTAATATTTCGGCAAAAGAAGTAATAGCAATAGGCGATTCGCCCGCAGATAGAACGATTTTTGAATTTGCCGAGAAAAGTATCGCAATCAATCCCAAGGAGGGTATTGATAAATTTGCAGACTACGTAATACAGGACGATTTATCAAAAGCGATTGATATTATTGATAGCCTCTAAATCATTTAAAAATGTTTGCAGAGGCGGCCTCCTTCGCGTAAAGCTTCGGCGGACCAAGATCAGTTTTGAGAAAAGGAAAAGCCTCAAGATTGACTTTGGTGAATGAGTATTTTAACCTGGGATTAGCTCATTCTAAAGAGGTAAACATGCTTAGCTATCTTGAAGAGGTAAAAGAGGTTTTCGGCAGACACATCCTCACTGCTCTGCTTTCTTCTGAGGATGGGGACTTTCGAAGGTGGCGTATCGTTCAGAGACAATTGAGCGAGATGTCTTTCGCGGAACGAAAAGAATTTCTTATGGACTTGAGCGCGCGGGGTTTTCTCTCGGTTACCGAACTCCCTTCCCGTAATTTTCTGATCTCGCTTACTGGAGCGGGGACCAACTACATTAAGAGTTGTCCTCTTGCGTAGATTGCGTTTTAACATCCGTATGGTTCGCCCAGCGGTTTTTATACGCCCGCATAAGACGCGCACGTTCGCGATAGGGATGTATTATTGATTAGCTTGCTAACTGCCGCAGTTTTACCTTGGCAGTTTTTGATTTCATATCTATTATGTAATTTCTCACGTCATCCAACAGACGACCCCAATATGCCATA
>JAGWKK010000013.1 GCA_028865335.1 Patescibacteria group bacterium
CATTTTTGGCGCAATAAACCATCGAATAGTGAGCTGTTACGCACTCTTTAAAGGATGGCTGCCTCTAAGCCAACCTCCTATCTGTCAATGGTTTACTACTACCTTTTACACTTAGTAAGAATTTTGGGACCTTAGACGACGATCTGGGCTTTTTCCCTTGCGACCACGGAGCTTCGCCCCCGCAGTCTAACTACCTATTTTTTGCGTAATGGTATTCGGAGTTTGATTGGTCTGCCGAGCTTGCGCTCTGTACAGACCATCCAGTGCTCTACCCCCATCACACCTCTTCGCCGATGTTCGGTGAAGACTAGGCGCCAGTCCGGAAACTGTTTCGGAGAGAACCAGCTATTACCAAGCTCGATTAGCTTTTCACTTCTTATCCCAAGTCATCCAAGGGTTTTGCACAACCCACTAGTTCGGACCTCCCTCTGGTGTTACCCAGAGTTCATCCTGCTCAGGACAAGCTCGCTTGGCTTCGGGTCTTACGGAAACGACTATCGCGTTATTCACACTCGGTTTCCCTTCGGGTCCACGCTTATCGCGCTTACCCTCGCCGCCCCCGTAAAGTCGTTGGCTCATTCTTCAATAGGCACCACGTTACCCATTCATCTTGCATTGCTGCAAAACGTTTTAGGCTTCGAGTCCTTGTAGGCATATGGTTTCAGGTACTATTTCATCGCCCTCATCGGGCTGCTTTTCACCTTTCCCTCACGGTACTAGTTCACTATCGGTCATCAAATGTATTTAGCCTCACGAGTATAGTGCTCGTTCCTTCCTCCACGGTATATTGGCCGCGGAGTACTCAAGATAGATAACCATTTACGGCCATCTCCGGATTTGATACCGGTAGAAACAGGAAGATTGTCAGTTTTTGTTTACGAGGCTATCACTCTCTTTGGCTCCTCTTTCCAGAGGATTCAACTAACCGACAATTTTTTGACTTCCCTTTAACAGTAAAATTGATCCGCCACTATCGACGGCCCAATTTTAAAGTTAAAAAATTTCTATCTTACGACCCTCAAAACGTAACTTAACGGAAGCTCTGAACTAGTAGCCGATAAATCGACTTCTGACATCCAGTTTCCAGAAAGCACACTTCAAGTTTGGGCTGTTCCCTTTTCGCTCGCCGCTACTTGGGGAATCTCTATTGATTTATCTTCTTCCGCTTACTGAGATGTTTCACTTCAGCGGATACGCGAACTCCGATGTTACTCGGAGAACAATTGCGGTTTACGCAATTAGGTTTTCCCATTCGGAAATCTCCGGATCAAAGGTTGCTAACACCTCCCCGAAGCATATCGCTGTTACGCCGCGTCCTTCATCGCCATTTGATGCCAAGGCATCCACCGTACGCCCTTAATTTAACGTCCCGTTACAGGACGTCTGACCTCTTAAGTCAGTATTCATGTCCCGCATCACTGCGGAACATACACAGCCATAATTGGATATGACTGCGGACCTTATACCCCATGTATAAGATCTTGCGACATGCTGAAAATGCATTACCTGTGATCTTCCAAGATCACCATGGCATGTCGCTCCATTCCTTCTACATCATCATGTAGAGAATGGTTCCGTATGTACTTGTGAAGATTCTGGATTTCGGCGACTCCGGTTCGTCAGCCATGAATGGATTCGGTTTCGGGCGAACACATTCATGGCCGACCAACTCTTCTTACGAAAAAACCGCGCGATGCGCGGCCTTCTTATGACAAAAGGATTGCAATTATCTTGCCGCGCGTTGGTGGGTATGTAAGAGGGTATTCATTCGTTGTATATACTAGTATACTCAAGCCCGAAAATAAGTCAAGGGGTCTCTCGGATCTGTTTTCCAAGAACCGGGATTTGCCCGCTCCTGCGGCGGCCAATCCCTACGCCTCATGTCGCCGAGTCCGCTTATCAGCGGACGCCCAGCTCGGCTCCACTCCGGCACCTGCCTGCCGGCAGGCAGGGTTTCTTGAGAAAACAGATCCTCGCTCTCGAGGGAAGACGGGCACAGATAAATCAATTTCGAAAAAAATCCAACGAAAAAGCCGCTTACGCGGCTTGGCACTCTGTTTTGTTCTGAAACTCGCGATAATAGCGGAAAACCTTCTCGGGAAGAATGCGCCAGTGAATGAATCTCCCGCGCCGGGTCAAAGAAGCCCGGCCGATCAGCACGAACCATTTTTCGCACGCGACGCACCGGGCGGTCCCGATGCGCATCTCGCGCTCAGTTCCCCAGCGGAGCATCTGCCGCGCAGATTCGGTGCGCGGCGGCTCCACCGTCACCTCGCCCCGCGTGTGCATGTCGTGCGCGCACAGCCACCGGAGCAGCCGGTCGTCCTCATGCGTCAGATATTTCATATCCCAGAATCCGCCGCGGCACTCAAACGAGAGCAGTGCGACGAAAAACAGGATCGCGGTCGCCGCCACCAGCGGCAACACGAGCGTCAGCATGCCCTGGGCGCCGCATATGCGGAAACCGATCTCCAAAATGATCCCGAGCGCAAGCAGCGCCTTCCCGGTATCGTCGTTCATCCCGTATTCTCCTTTGAACGAATTCTGCCACTACCCTACCAGTTCCCGAAAATCTTTTCAACAAAAAGTGCCGCAGCGCGGCGGAGAACATACATATCGGAAAATCCGCTTACGGAAGCGTCCAGCCGGATGTCCAGCAGATGATCAGAAAAAGGATTCCGGAAACGGTAAGGAGCTGGTACAGGAACCGGCGGTTCGCCGCCTGCAGGAAATAATTCACGAGCAGCTCACCGATCGTGAACGTCACCAATAGCATCAGCGTCGCGGAATTCAGGAATCCGATCGGCAGCAGCGCCGTGGCCCACAGCAGCTGAGCGACCAGAAATGCGCCGACCAGTGCGGCGACGCGCTCACGCTTCGGGAACTGGAATGTGGAAATGACCGAGAGCCATTCGCGGAACAGCAGGTACGCGGCGATGATCACCGCGCCGTACTTCGGCAAAAAATATGCGGACTTATCCGACAGAAAGAAAAGCAGGTAGGCCAGGTACAGCAATCCCAACGCGGTCACGTAATAGATCCTGCTCCGCTGGATGAACAGGTATTCCTTGATGCCGAGCACCGCCGCGAAAAGCGCCGCGGAAACCACGCTCATCGGCAGCCAGAACGGCGTCTCGTGGAGGAATTGCGCGGCGATCATCGCGACTCCCAACAACACCGCGAAAGCACCCTTCGTGGGGTACCGTTCCGCGAGCGGAGAGAAGTACATGACGACTGCGAGCACCGCGAACGCCGTCCCGCCGGCAACCGAAAAACCGCCGGCGCTTGCCCACGCCAGCGCGCCGCCGAAGATCAGCGACTTAAGAAATAACGACGCTTGGTTCCGCTGCCGCTGCAGCAGATTTTTCAAAACTGATTTTAGCTTTTCCTCCATGCCGTAATTCACCCTTAATCATCTTATCTGCCATTTTATCGATAATCACCTTCTGAATCAATCGGCGGAGCGGCCGCGCGCCGTATTCCGGGCTGTAACCGTGGTCCACCAGATACTCGCGCAGCGCCGGGTCCACGGACAATGCGATGTCTTTTTCGGCGAGACGCACGCGCACTTCATCCAGCTGCTTGTCCACGATCTGCTCGATGTCCGCTTTGCGCAGCGGATTGAAGACGATGATCTCGTCGATGCGGTTCAGGAATTCCGGCTTGAAATGCGAGCGCAGTTCCTCATGCACTTTCTCCTTGAAATACGCCGCTTCGTTCGCCGCTTCGCTGTCCGGGCCCACCGCGAATCCGATGTTCGCCGCCTGCTTCATGAAATGGCTGCCGACGTTGGAAGTCATGATCAGAATCGTGTTCTTGAAGTTCACGACGCGGCCTTTGCCGTCCGTCAGCCGGCCGTTATCCAAAACCTGCAGCAGGATGTTGAAGACTTCCGGATGCGCCTTTTCGATTTCATCGAACAAAATGACGCTGTACGGGCGATGGCGGACCACTTCGGTCAGCTGGCCGCCTTCTTCATAGCCGACATATCCCGGCGGAGAACCCACCATACGGGACACGGCGTGCTTTTCCATATATTCGGACATATCGATACGGACGAGCGCCTTTTCGTCATTGAACATGAATTCCGCAAGTGCTTTGGCGAGCTCGGTCTTACCGACGCCGGTCGGCCCGAGGAACATGAACGATCCGAGCGGGCGGTTTTCATCCGAAAGTCCCGCGCGGGCGCGGCGCAATGCGCTCGCCACCGCGGCGATACCTTCTTCCTGGCCGATGACGCGCTTGCGCAGTACATCTTCGATCTTCGTCAGCTTCTCGCTTTCGGTTTCCAGCATCTTCATGATCGGAATGCCGGTCCAGCGCGACACCACCGCGGCGATGTCTTCCTCGTCAACGCTTTCCTTCAGGAACGAATCGCGGCGGGCCTTCTTTTTGCCCCGCTTGCCGGGAGTCGCCGAACCTTTGGAGAAATATTTCTTCTCGAAATTCTTGAAATTCTTCTCCGCCAGCGGCAATTCGCCGTAGACGATCTTCGCCACGCGCTCCAGATTCCCTTCGCGCTCCGCGACTTCCGCCGCGCGCTTCAGGTCTTCGATCTTCTTGCGCAGATTGTGCAGATTCTCGAACGCCAGCTTCTCCGCATGCCACTGCGCGGACAAGTCGTCGTTCTCCTCCTTCAGTTTCGCGATTTCCGAGGCGACCTCCTTCAGCCGCTTCTTGCTGTCCGGATTTTCCTCTTTCGTAAGCGCTGATTTCTCGATCTCCAGGCGCGTGATGGAATGGCGCATCTTGTCGATTTCACCCGGCAGACTTTCGGTCTCCAATCGCCGCGCCGCGGCCGCTTCGTCCATCAGGTCAACCGCCTTATCCGGCAGAAAGCGGTCGGAAATATACCGCGCCGAAAGATTCACCGCCGCGACCAGCGCTTCATCGCTGATCCGCAATCCGTGATGGATCTCGTATTTCTCCTTCAGGCCGCGCAAAATCGCCACGCTGTCTTCCAGCGTCGGTTCTTCCACGTGGATCGGCTGGAAGCGGCGCTCCAATGCCGAATCCTTTTCGATATGCTTCTGGAATTCCTTCAGAGTCGTCGCGCCGATCGCATGCAATTCGCCGCGCGCCAGTGCCGGCTTCAGCAGGTTGGAAGCGTCAATCGCGCCCTCCGCCGCTCCCGCGCCGACGATCATATGAATCTCATCGATGAACAGGATTAGGCGGCCGGCGGCGTTCTGGATTTCCTTCATGAACGCTTTCAGGCGGTCTTCGAATTCGCCGCGGAATTTCGTACCCGCGATCAGCGAGCCGATATCCAGCATGATGATCTCCTTGTCCTTCAGCGGCTCCGGCACGTCGCCGGAAATGATCCGCTGCGCGAGTCCTTCCACGATCGCCGTCTTGCCCACGCCCGGCTCGCCGATCAGGATCGGATTGTTCTTCGTGCGGCGGGACAGTACCTGGATCACGCGGCGCAATTCCTCATCGCGGCCGATCACCGGATCCAATTTCCCCTCCTTCGCCCGGTTCGTCAGATTGATCGCGTATTTATCCAGCACCTGGAACTTGCTCTCCGGCGTCTCGTCGGTCACCCGCGTGGAGCCGCGGAGCTGCGCCAGCGTCCGCAACGCGACGTCGCGCTTGAACCCGAAACGCTCCAGCAGGATCTGCGCCGCCGATGCGGTCTCCAAAATCGCCAACAACAGATGTTCGCATGAAATGTATTCGTCCTTCTGCGCCTGCGCGATTTTCGCCGCGCGGTCCAGCACGTGCATCAGTTCCTGTGAAAGGTACATCTGACCCACCGGTGCGGCCGTGAAAACCTTCGGCAGTTTCTTCAGTTCATCCTCCAGCGCGGCGTCCAATGCTTCCAGATTGATGCCCGAGCGCGTCAGCAGCGGCTGTACCAGCGACTGGCTGTCTTCAATGAGCGATGCCAGCAAATGCAGCGCGCGGAACTCGCCGTGGCTCCGCTGGCTCGCCAACTCCTGCGCATTCTGCAATGCCTCCTGCGCCTTGATCGTGAAACGGTTGAAGTTTTTGTTCATCCCGCACCTTTTGAGGATTGTATGGTTTACAGCGTAAACTTTAGACCCTCAATATTTTATATATTTATATTATTAATCAAATTTACCAACTCCCGCCGGCCCTGGCCCGATCCTCAAAAAGTGCGGGATTCATATATTCATTTTAGCATATCAAAGGGATTAGCACTCTGTCAATGAGAGTGCCAATAGTAAAAGACCGGTCGCCGACGGCGACCGGTCTTTTTCTCAAGAGTTTAGAGCGAGTTCACGTCCGCGTTCGTGCTCTGGATATCCGATGACGGATCCGGAACAGCCGTGTTCTGCAATTCCTGGGCGATTGCCGTGGTGGAATCATTCGTACTCAGCGTCGCCGCGGTTTCAGATGTCGGCGCCGTCGCCGTACGCGCCATCCAGAACCAGAGACCGACCGCCGCAAGAACCACTATGACGCCCACCCATACCCATGTCATTTTATTGTTCATATATATAGTAGCTATCAATGATTATTGAGCCGAGGTCGTCGCCGTCGTTTCCGGAGTGGTGGTGGCCGCATCGACGTTCGGAACCGACTGCAGAAGCTGGACTGCGTCCGACAATGACTTATGCGCCGCCTGTACCAGACTGCGAACCGACTGCAGATCGGTGTTCAGCGATGCGCGCGCGGTGGAAACCGCGGACTTCAGCGCCGAATCGGTCGTCACGTCGATCGGATAGGTCTTTGCCGACTGAGCCGTCACCGCCGTGCGGGCCGTATTGATGGCGCCCTGCGCCGCCGTGATCGCCGCATCAACCGCCGAAACATCGGAACCGTTCGCCGCCGCTTTGTCGGCACGCGAACTGACTTTGCTTAAAAGCGCCTGCAACCGGTCCAGCGTATCGCTCCACTGGGAAGTGATCTTCTGGTTGATATCGGTAAAGCGCTGATCGAGGTTGGCAACCGTCTGCGCCTTCCGCTGATCCTTGATATCCTTCAGCTTCGCCTGCAAATCCGAGCGCTCCTGATCGCGCTTCGCCTGAAATGCCTGACGGGCACTCTGCATCTGCGCGCGGAATGCCGCAGTGCTGCTCGCCATTTCTTCACGGAACATCATCCGGGAAGTGCTCGCCTCCCCTCTTAATGACTGAAGATTCTGCTGAAGCTGCTCTCGAGCGCCCTGCATCTGCTGCTGCAACGCTCCGCGCGCCGCCTGCATATCCTGCTGAGCGGTCTGACGAGCTTCCTTTGCCGCCGCCGGAGCACCCTGTTCGCCTGCGCGATAGAGCGTCGGCATCGGTGCCGTCTGGGCGAATGCGACCGACACTATCGCAAGCAACCCGACTCCGCACATTCCTCCGAGGATTTTGTTCCTCATAGTAGTGTTAAATAGAAATTAATTGGTTAATAAAATTCGACTGACTTCCTTAGTATACCATACATAATGCAGTCAAAAGTCATTGGTCATAGGTAATTAGCGACTAGCGTTTAGTGATTACTATCTGCTATTAGCCATAAACCATCCGCTATTCGCTGGCTGAGCTTCGAGGAATTCGTTCTTACGAGGTCCGACCTCGTAAGAAAAATGCAAAATATTAAAAAGACCCCGGCCCCTCGAAAGAATTTTACTTCTCTCAAAAGGGTCGGGGTTGATCAGCTTCTAGCGACGGACGAATACCCATCGATCGGTGGCTCTCCACCCGCCTTCTCGATCGGCATAGGCGACATCGAGCAGTAGGCGATCCTTGTCACGCTCAAGACAGAATATGATCGGCGAGCTAACCGCTTCGATAGTATTTATGTAGTGAGAATCCGGCTTCATGCCAATATGAAGTCGTTCGTTACGCGGCTGATTTCGGTACTGCAGGCGCAATTGAGGACCTACTTCCGCTGGGCAGATCTTAAGATCAAGCTCCTGGGCGCGTCGGAAGATTTCGGTAAGAGTGGACCCATTGCGGAGCCCAAGATCTCCGACCGAGACATTTGCCAACTTCACTCGAGTTCCCTTTTTCTCCGTAGAAACAGAATTGACGATATCATACGCCCAATCACTCATTCCGAATCCGCGCCTCCCGAGGGGTCCTCTATAGAAATAAGGCGCTTCGTATCTGATCCCGAGCTTGATGGTCTTCCATACGGGAAAGGCAGGTGTCTGCCTCCCGAGAAGAAGCGCAAATCTCCCTCTCGCCACGGCCTTCAACGCCTTGTACAACAGCACGGGGTCATGCTCGTAGCTCCAGCCGTCATCCTTGAGAATCTGCCGCTTGATCTCGTGCAGCTCCTTATCGATCATCATGTAGAGCTCGTTGCCGATATACTTCGCCATGACGATGCCTCCTTGTTTTTACGATGTTGCCCGTGACTCGCCTTAGGCAAGCCGTGAGCGGGTACTGGAAATAGTATAAATCTTCCCAATCAATCTGTCAATGCTATTTTTATCACTCTGACGGCCTAATGTAATCCGCACGCCGCTCATGGCGCGGATCGGATCCTGGCCGATGGCGAGCAGGACATGCGACGGCATGCAGGTGCGCGCCGTGCACGCGGCTCCCGGCGAAACTGCGAAACCGGCGAGGTCCAGCGCGACAACCATATCCTGCGCCGTCCCCTTTCCGTTCTTTCGCGGCGGGAAATACAGATTGATATTGTTCGGTAACCGCTTAACGGGATTTCCATTCAACTCAGCTCCCGGAACCGCGGCACGGACTTTCTTCACCAGATAGTCGCGCAATGCAGTCAATCGCCTGGATTCCTTTTCGCGCATCTTGTCGGCGATTTCAGCGGCCGTGGCGAATCCCACAATCGCCGGTACATTCTCGGTTCCCGCGCGCAATCCGAATTCCTGATGCCCGCCCGTTATAATCGGTTCTAATGATCGAGCTGTTCTATCACTCACATTCGCTCGCTTGTTTTTATCAGTTAGAACATTTTGAACATTTCGAACGTACAACATGCCCACGCCTTTCGGTCCATAGATTTTCTGCGAGGAAAGCGTCATCAGATCAACGCCGAGTTCCTGCGTATCGCAGGAAAGATAATTGAACGCCTGTGCCGCGTCGGTATGAAGCAGCGGATAAATCGTTCTGGATGTTCTCATTGTTACAGATGATCTATCGCTCGCATCCACTCGCTTGTTTTTATCAGTTAGAACATTTTGAACATTTCGAACGCTAGAACGATTTCTAAAATCAGCAATGATTTTAGAAATCTCTGCGATGGGCTGTATCGCGCCGATCTCGTTATTCGCATACATCACCGACACCAGCACCGTCCGGTCATCGAGCGCCTTTTCCAGCGCCGCAAGATCGACGATCCCCTTGCGAGTCACCGGCAGATACACGACTTCAATGCCTTCGCGCGCCAGATCCTTCGCCGTATCTAGAACCGAATCATGCTCGATGGCGGACACGACGATCTTCGGCTTCGCCGCCGACGTTCTACTTGTTCCCGTTGTTCTATCGCTCGCATTCGCTCGCTTGTTATTATCAGTTACAACACCTAGAACATTCCCATCGCCTAGAACGCTCTTCACCACCCCCCGGAGTGCCAGATTATTCGCCTCGGTAGCTGAGCCAGTAAAAACAATCTCTTCGTATGAGCAATTGAGCAGACGCGCCATCGTCTGCCGGGCGGCGAAAACAGCCGCAGACGCTTCCTGCCCGAATCGGTGCAGCGCACCCGGATTTCCGTAGACCTGCGACCAATATGGCTTCATCGCCTTTTCCACTCGCGGATCAAGCGGCGTCGCCGCGGCATGATCGAAGTAATAGCGCTTCATACCAGGTAGTGAATCTGCGGTGTTTATCCGCAGCATTTAATATATGTATAATTTCTTAGACCTATTTGCTATATCCCAACCTTGTGTTGCCGGATAGTTTAAGTGCGGATAAATTAAATGCTAACCGCAGATCTACTACCTGGCATATATATATTGTAACACCCGCGGGAAAGCTTTATAGTGGAGGCAGTTCCTGAGCATGGAAGGCACCATGAGACGACTCAACCTCGCCGATCCCTACATCACCCGTGCCGATAAGAAAATCTTCTGGAAACGCATGCCGGTCGCCTACCGGAAATGCGTCGAGCGCGCGATCGCCTACTATAATACCGGACCGACCCACCTCCAGTTCATCGACTGGATGATGGATCAGCCCGAGCTCATGCAGTTCTTTGTCAACGGACTGCGTATGACCCGCAACGGGAAACGCTCCGGCCTCTACGAACTCTGCAGGGACATCCTGCATCGCATCTTCGACGCCGAAGGCATCTCCTTCAGACTGAACGCCTTCATGAACTGATCGCTCCGCAACGGGGCGATTTTTATTGACTTCCGCGGCGCAAAAGGTATAGAGTCAGCTCATGAATCCTGAACGCCCTCTCTTCAACAGTTCCTTCGGCATCAAGCTGAATCCCGAACAGATCGTCCGGGCCATTTCTGATTTCATCGCCATGGATCCGAAACGGGAATACAAGATCATCGTCGGCAGCGATTCGGAAAAGCGCCCTGCGGACAAAGCTGATTTCGTCACCGCGATCGTCGTGCATCGCGTCGGCAACGGCGGACGCTATTTCTGGCGCCACCTCACTTCCGGCAACATCCACACGCTCCGCGACCGTATGTGGCAGGAAGTCCTCTACTCGCTGGAAGTCAGCAAAGAACTCGCGGTCCTTCTGAAAAACGCGGGGCTGGATAAATTCGCGTTCGAAGTGCACGTGGACGTCGGCGAAAACGGCGCGACCAAGACCATGATCCAGGAACTGGTCGGCGCAGTCCGCGCGAACAACTTCGAGGCGCGCACCAAGCCGGACAGCTTCGCCGCAAGCAAGGTGGCGGATAGGCACGTGTAGAAATTACTAATTACTAATTTCCAACAGATACGGGAGGAGTCTTTTTGAAAAACCGTTCCAACATTAGTCATTAGAAATTAGATATTAGATATTAGAAATTGTATGGACAAGTTAGTCATCGACATCGAAACCAAAAACACTTTTCAGGACGTCGGCGGATACAAGAATCTGACCCAGCTCAAGATGTCCTTTGTCGGCGTCTATTCGTACAACAAGGACGAGTATCTTTCTTTTTTTGAAAATGAGTTCGACAAACTCGGCCCCGTCCTCCAGAGCGCCAGCCTCATCATCACCTTCAGCGGCAACCGTTTTGATATTCCGATCCTCAACGAATACTATCCGTTCAACGTCAAGGCGATCGAAAGCCTGGATATCCTGGACGACATCGAAGAGAAGCTCGGCCATCGCGTGAAGCTGGATGTCCTCGCGCACACCAACCTCGGCGTCGGCAAAAGCGGCAGCGGCCTGGACGCCATCCGCTACTATGACGAAGGGAAGTTCGAGGAGCTGAAGAAATACTGTCTCCAGGACGTGAAAGTGACCAAGGATCTCTACGAACTCGGACTCAAACAAGGATATCTCATGGTTCCGACCGATCACGGACGGAGCGTGGCGAAAGTAGAATTCAACTGGAAGCACCGGCTTCCGTCAATCGGAACGCAAACATTGTTCTAAAATAGAAAACTGCCCATTGGGCAGTTTTTAGCTGGAAGGGACAGCGCAATAAGCTTTCCGGCTCTTGGACATATAATCCATCATCCACGACGCATCCTTCGCAGAAGAAACTTCGACTTTCACCGATCCTTTTCTTACCAAGCCCCAAACCATCGAGGAGCTGATTGGTTCGTAGTCAACGGACTGGGCGCTGAAATGCGCGATCATGGCATGGCCGCGAGCTATGACTGGATTGACCCCGATATCCAATCGGGTGCTGCATAGCGTCACCTCAACGTCGCGAATCATCATCATTCGCCCGCGATAGCGAACCCGCGTCGCATGCGTAGGATACTCGAAAAAGAAATCGAGTGCCCCTGCGATCTCGGCGTCCTCGCTTCCGGGAACGTACATCTGGGAATCGTCCGTCATGTTCGCGTTCACCAGAACGGCCGCCTTCTTATTCTGCAACGCCCATTGCTCTCCGCACTGAGCCGAAGCTCCGAAGAACAGCAACATCGCCGCAAGTAGGATTCGCATATCCGCCTCCTGGAACGATTTTAAGTACCTATTGTATGCTAGGAAATTTCATCTATTTTGTCAACGTTATTTTAAAAAACAAAAAGCCACTCACATGAGTGGCTGTCGCTTCTTCAAAAGCACCAATCGTGGACAAAGGGACTCGTGATGTGCGGCGAGTAAGTCCCACTCTCTCTTGCCCCAAAAATTTTCGCCGGGGCTTTCTCTCATGCCGGGATATCCGATGGTGAGAATAACATCTCCTTTTGCCACAAATGGATCTTTCACTAATACGACTCTTCCTTTTGGAGTAGTCGAGCCACCCATGCCAGAGGCACGACCAATCCTTTCAACGCTTAGAACGCCCAGCCATGTCCCTTTGTACCGAGGATCAACTCTTACCGAAAAAGAAACTCGACATAGAGGAATGAATATCTTCCGCTGCGCAGCGGATGAAGTATCTACCCGATTTCTCAAAGCGTCTTGCTTCTTTTCAAGCTCAAAGATGAATCCTGGCCCCATTTCGGCGTGACCGGCTATGAAAGCGGGAAGTATTCCACCGCCACTGACAAATGGCTCTTTCTGTATAGCCCATCCGGGCTTTTCCCCGCCAAAAGCAGCACAACATAAGCCAGCCAAAGCCACAGTTGCGAGCAAAATCCTCATTGAATCCTCCGAGATATTACAGAGTACTAGACGTAGCTTAAAGCATTTTATCGAGCTCAGTCAACTTCCTTCTCGAACCTCCAATCGAGAAGCAAAAAGCTGCCTTTTCAGGCAGCTATTAAACTGAAGGAGCCGGGCAATATTGTTTTCGCGCCCTTTTGAGACCCTCCTCCAAAAAAGACTTTCTCTGAGATGTCCTGACGGACAATCTGATCAAACCCCTTGTCACTACACCATCCACCAAATTATCGCTCGCCGAGAGATAATCAACCGACTCGATGCTCAAAACTCCATTGGTGTATAGAAGCCGATCGGCTCTATCGCCTACAGGCACACCGTACAAAAGAGTCGGGTCGACTTCTATGACATAATTCGTGGTGCACAGATCGGCATACACAATATTGACCGCCACCGCCTTCCCTCGATATTCAACGCGGGCCGCATGATCAGAAGGGGGGAAAATAAACAGCAATCCCACAGTAATAGTCACATCGGGAGACAGCGACATCTTATCATTTTCTTGAGGAGGGAGTCCTCCGGCCCCCATCAGAACGGCCGCATCTTTGTTTTGCAACGCCCAATGCTCGCCGCACCGGGCCGAAGCTCCGAAGAACAGCAACATCGCCGCAAGTAGGATTCGCATATCCGCCTCCTGAAACAGTATTAGGTACCGAATACATCTTAAGACATTTTATGGATCCCGGTCAACTTTATTTTAAAAACAAAAAGCTGCCTTTTCAGGCAGCTGTCAGACGGATCCGCAGGATTTCGATCGGTTGAACTCATTGATGAACTTCTGTACGGTCTCCGCATTGGTTTTATCGGAAACCCTGAAGGTGATTCTCCTGAGGTAGACGGATCTTTCCAGGTCCTCCGAGAGAACCTCCACATCCATCATGACGAGGTGCTTCCCGCGCAAGCTCCGGTCGATGACGACATCCGTGCTGTCCTCGCAGGGAGAAAGGATGATCAGTCCCTGTCGATCGCCCTTCGTGAACGCCACGCTGAACTCCGCGCCATGCGCTCCCAGCGCATCCACGGACGCATTGTACAGCTTCGGCAGATCGACGTCCTCCTGGCTACGGGCCGCTGCTCCGAAAAAGAGCAGTGTCGCTACGAGCAGAATCCTCACCGTGCCCTCCTCTGCGCCTTGAAGTACCGCTCCTATCCTAAAGCATTTTTCCGATCTCGGTCAACCTCCGTTTCAATGTCTCCTTACGAGTCGCCTCCATGTTCAGTCGCAGCAGATTTTCCGTATTTGAAGCCCGCACGTTGAACCACCACTCATTTCCGAACTCCATCGTCACTCCGTCCAGTTTTGAGACGTGCGTCGCCTGTTTCCGGTACCGCGCCTCAATCTGCCTGATGGCTTTTTTCTTGTCTGCGACTTTGTAGTTGATCTCTCCCGAGCGGTAATACACCGGCAACTCATCGATCCGCGCCGCGAGACCGTCCGGCGACGCCGACACCGCATTGATCGCCCGCATCGCCGTGAAGATTCCCGAATCGCAGTAGAAGAAATCCTTATGGTAGAAGTGACCCGAGGGTTCGCACCCGAGCGATGCCTTATGCGCGCGCATGACCTGCTTGAAATAGTAGTGTCCGACACGGGACATATAAACGGCTTTTGACTTTGAGTTTTTAGCTTTGAATTTTTTCAGCCGCCAGCTTGCATTTTCGCTGGTCACGAACGGCGGACGCAGATTCTGTTCCAGCAGAAATCCCATTTCTTCAGCCGCAACGATGCGTCCGCGGTTATCCGTGAAGAACACCCGGTCGCCGTCGGCATCGAATGCGACGCCCAAGTCCGCCTTCCGCCGAATCACCGTCCGCCGCAGCTGATCCATCGCGCCGTCAATCAGCGGATTCGGCCCATGCGCGGGGAAATTCCCGTCCGGTCGGTCATTGATCAGAATCGCTTTGACTTTGGACTTCGGACTTTTGACTCGGGACTTCCGGAATAATTCCTTCAGGACGATGCCGGTCGTGCCGTTCGAACAATCAAATACCACGATCAGTTTCCGCTTCGGTTTCAGATTTCGGTCGAGAAAACGCGAGTAGAGATTGATGTAGTTCATAAGAAAATAAATATCTAATTACTAATGTCTAATTTCTAATATGTATCTGCTTTTTGCATTCCATTGGAAATTGGAAATTAGGAATTGGTCATTATCTTTTCGACTTCCACGCCGCTCACCGAGCGCGCCTGTTTGCGGACGACCTTCAGGCCGTTATATTGTTTCGGATTATGCGATGCGGTCACCATGATGCCGCCGGCCGCCTTGAGCGTGTTCACGAGAAAATACAGCGTCGGCGTCGTCATCAGCCCCGCATCGATGATCTTTAACCCTTCACCTTTCACCTGTAACCCTTTCCGCACCGCCTTATATAATGAAGGCGAGCTCAGCCGCGCATCGCGGCCGATGATCAGCTTCGCACCGCGCCCGAAATGGCGCGCCATCGCTGCGGCGACCTTCTCCGCAATCGCCTCGTTCAGCTCTTCGGGGTATACTCCGCGCACGTCATATGCTTTGAAAATGGAGCTCATTACTTCCAGTATAGGACATCTTCCCTTTTTTGAAAAAAGGAATTACGATAAACACAACCTTGAAAAACCGATCGGAGCAGCCATGACCGACCGCGAAAACAGCCGGCAGGAAATCACTATCATCCGGGCATACCTTCATGCGCAGATCCGCGAATTCAAAAACTGCGAAGAGCGCATCTTCTCCCGGCTCAATCTGCACTATGACCACGAGGTCAACCGGATTCTCCTCCGCGTGTGCCGGAAAATATCCTCCTATTACCGGATGTATATCCATGAAGACCTGAGCCGGGAAGAACTCGGGTACTGGATGAGGCGCGAAATAATGATCGCGCTGCGGATCATGGCGAAAAGCGAACGAACCCTCTCCCCGGAACAGGAATTGGCGATCCGCTTCCGCGCCAACGCGATCTTCCGGTATGCCGCGCCGATTCTTTTCCCTTTCAGCGATACGGAGGAACTGCGGCTGTACATGCACTCGATCCGTGAAGTCGCCGAGGAGAAGAACCTGGGACTCAGCAAGGTAAGTTTCTCCTGCCGGGCCTGGGTGCTCCAGCACCTGTATACGCCCGAGAAGATCACGTCCATCTGTTCCGAACTTCTCATCGGTCTGACGGACGAAGAAATCCTCAGGGAAGTCGTGAAACCGGAACCGGACCTGTTCCATAAGGCCCCGCTGAAGCCCGAAGAGTACCGGAAGATACTGGCCGCGGCCGAGAACCCCGAAAAGCAGAAAAGGATCTTCGCTGAAATAGCCGCGCAAACCAAGGAAGTCGCCGGACTCCGCGCCGCCGAAATCAATGCCCGCCTCTAGCGGGTTTTTTTATTCCCCCGGAATTGGTACAATAAATGAATCCCGGAGCGATCCTTCGACAGTACAGACCTTAAGGACTTTCAACCTTAGACCACCTCTCATGGCAAAGAAAAACAAAAAACAGAATAACGCCGCAAAATCGGGATTCGCCCAGAAACTCCGCGATTTGCGCGCGCAGATCCATCCGGAAACCGAGCGCAGCGTCCTCGCGATCAGCTTCATCGCCATTTCGGCAATTCTGGTTCTGGCCAGCGCCCACAACGCGGGTCCGGCCGGCGAGGCGACCTTCAACGGACTCACGGCCGCTTTCGGAATCGGCTACTACCTCTTCCCCACGATCTTCCTGATCATGGCGGGAGTATTTTTGTCAGGACGCGAGCAGAAGGATAAGAAATTCGGCATGATCTTCTTCGGCGCAACCCTGTTCGTCGCCGCGGGGCTCGGTCTGATCGATATTCTGGATCACGGTCAAGGCGGTATGGTCGGCGAATGGATGGGCTCCATCCAGCGTCCCTTCGGCTATACCGGCGGCATCATCATCGCCGTCGCCTTTCTGGTCATCGCCTTGCTGCTGACACTCAACATCCCGCTTCGCCTGCAACTGGCCGAGGAGGAAAAAGAGGAGAAGAAAAAGAGTCCGGAATCCGAAGAGGCGAAAATCATCGTGAAGAACGCCGAGTCGTTCTCCGCAGCGCCGAAAGTAGTTGAACCGGAGCCGGAAGAAAAACCGAAAGCCGAAAAACCGGAAAAGGAGGAGATGGAAGAACCGGAACTGAAAGTCCAGAATCCGAAGGCATTCTTCACGCCGCGCAAGGAAGCGTCGGGCAAAGCCGCGCAGCCGAACTGGAAGAACTACACCCCGCCGCCGCTTTCGCTCCTGAAATCCACGATTGAAAAACCGACTTCGGGCGACCTGCGCGCGAACGCGAACATCATCAAGCGCACGCTGGAGAGCTTCGGCATTCCGGTGGAAATGGGTGAAATCAGCATCGGCCCGAAAGTGACCCGCTATACCCTGAAGCCGGCGGAAGGCATCAAGCTCGCGCGCATCACCGCGCTCGGCCAGGATCTCGCGCTCGCACTCGCCGCGCATCCGATCCGCATCGAAGCGCCGATCCCCGGCAAATCCCTGGTCGGCATCGAAGTGCCGAACAAGTCCGCCGCGATCGTCCGCCTCGGCAGCCTGATGGCGTTCCCTGAATTCACCAACTCCGGCCCGCTCGGTTTCGTGCTCGGACGCGACGTCAGCGGCGAACCGATCATCGCCGACGTCGGCAAGATGCCGCACCTGTTGATCGCCGGCGCGACCGGCAGCGGAAAATCAGTCGCCATCCAGGCCCTGATCATTTCCCTGCTCTATAAGAATTCTCCGGAAACTCTGCGGCTGCTGCTGATCGATCCGAAGCGCGTGGAGCTCACGATGTACAACGAAATCCCCCACCTGATCTCTCCGGTCATCACCGAAGGCAAGAAGGCGCTCGGCGTATTCAAGTGGGCGATCCAGGAAATGGAACAGCGGTATGAAAAACTGCAGGCCGCCGGCGCGCGCGACATCAAGAGCTACAACAAATCCCATCCGGAGGAGATCATGCCGTTCATCGTCATCGTCGTGGACGAACTCGCCGATCTGATGGCGACCTACGGACGCGATATCGAAAGTTCCATCGTCCGCCTCGCGCAGATGGCCCGCGCGACCGGCATCCACCTCGTCCTCGCGACCCAGCGTCCGTCAGTCGAAGTCATCACCGGCCTCATCAAAGCGAACATCACCTCGCGCATGGCGCTGCAAGTCGCCAGCCAGGTTGACTCGCGCACGATTCTGGACGCATCCGGCGCCGAAAAACTGCTCGGCGGCGGCGATATGCTGTTCGTGTCCGCAGAACTTTCCAAACCGAAACGTATCCAGGGCGCCTATGTCAGTGAAGAGGAACTGCACAAGGTCACCGACTTCATCCGCGAACACAACGACATCGCACTGTCTTCGCCGATGCCGGAAGAGGACAAAGATAAGAATCCGACGCTTGCCGCGAAATTTGAAGGAAAGGGCGGCAACCGCGATATCAATTTTGACGACTATGCCGGCGACGAGGACGGTGACGATATGTACGATGAAGCGGTCGCAGTGGTCCGCGAAGCACAGAAGGCGTCCGCTTCCCTACTCCAGCGCCGCCTTGCAGTGGGCTATGCCCGCGCAGCGCGCCTCCTGGATCTGATGGAATCAAAAGGCGTCGTCGGTCCCGGCGAAGGAGCCAAGCCGCGACAGGTGTTCATCGAAAAAGATCCTGAAATGTAGTAAAGGAAATACCGCCCTTCGGGCGGTATTTTTGAGCAAGAAAAAGCTCCGCTGTCGCGGAGCATGGAAGGCTAGACCTGCAGATCGGGAGCCGAGGGACGATCGTCGATCTCGAGATGTACGTCTTCGAGCCGGAGCCGCCTCCGTTCCTGCTGAAACCGCTCGGCGATCTCGGCTTTGCCGGACTCGCTCCGATGACTCGCCGCCGGCTCCACCTGAATGACCTTGACGATGCGGATCGAATCCTCTGCGGTCAGATCGTGGCTCTCGCCCTTCTTCACCCACGCATCCCGGACGCCGGGAGCTCCGCGCATCACATTCATAAGCGTCACCACGTCTGAGTCGCGCCTCGGCATCACCATTCCGTCCTCCTATTGCTATTTCGAGTTCCAATATCGAAGTATATCGATGGCGAAAGAAACTGTCAATAAGTTGACCCGCAACCGTAAACAAAGTACGATAAAAACAAAAGTTCTTTCCTAAAGGAGAGCTCATGAAGCTCTACGACACGCCAAATCCATTCGTTGCCCTTTGGCCGAATCTCGAGGTGGCAACATCAGGAGTAACCGTGGAAGAAACAAAGCTTCGCGCTCGCGCAATGGGGTGCATAAACCCCATAATCGCACGCAATTACTGAGTGCCCAACCCGCCAAATAATTGGCGGGATTTTTATACAAAATATTATCGGCCCTTCGGCGTCACCCAAAAACCAAGCTTGTATTTCCCGCCGAGCATTATTAGTGTTTTATTGACACATGGTTTCTGACCGACTATCTTTAAATCAGTTCTTGCTGACAACCGGGAGTGTCAATGGAGAGTCCAAAGCCACGTCGCGTTGTGTATACGACCGCAGCCATTGCAACATTGATCGAATTCGATCGCTTTTCAGTTTCAGCCATCCTTATGTGCATCGATACAACGTTCAGTGATGCGCGCGAACTAAATGTAAATACGCGTCGCATCGATGCGCAAAGAAAAATATATGCGTCGCATGTGCTGTGCGGAAGCGTACCCGTCTTTTGGAAATATCTGGAAAAAGAAGACGTTATGGAAGTGATAGCAATCGGCATCCCAATTGACACAAAAGCTGACGAAATAGAAAAGATTGCGCAGAAAAGCTTCGAAAACCTACGGGTGTGCGGATAACATCAAAACGGCATCACGCCGTTTTTTTATTTCCTCATTATTCCACAGCTTCCCTGCTCTTCGGCGTCACCCAAAAACCAAGCTTGTATTTCCCGCCGAGCATCAGGCGCGTCTGCGCTTCCAGCGCCGGAAATGCGCCGAAGATGATCAGTGTGATCGGCATCAGTATCCATTCCAACAGATAGAGCGCGTAATGTCGCACGCGGATCCCTTCCGGTTTCGGCGGCAGGAGCATCACGCTCAGCACCGCCGAACTGACGATGCCGATACTCGCAAACAACATAATGTATCGGGTGATGTTCGGCAGGTTATAGGACAGAATGGTCTGATTGAAATTTCCCGTGCCGATCAGCACCGGAAGCCAGCCGAGCGCGAAAATAATCAGCGAGTTCGTCGCCCACGAATGAAATCCTTCGATGCCGTTGAACGCCCAGTACGCTTCCGCGCGCATCCCGATCCGGGCATCCCGCATGAAACCGTTGAACATGTACGGAAGGTTCTCCACGCCCCATGCCCACCGGCGCTGCTGCTTGTACAGATTCACCATCGTCCCCCAGAATGTCGGCGCCACGTTCGCGTCCATGGATACCGGATAGAACAGCGGTTCCACGCGCCAGTCGCCGTGGTAATGCAGGTAGCACTGCCAGAAGATCCGCGAATCCTCGGACACGATGTCCTTGTGCCAGTATCCGATCTCGATCAATGCCGGCAGCGGCATCGCATGCGACGAGAATGTCGTCAGCCGTTCCGGGCGCGACTGTTGCATCATCTGCCAGAACGTCGCCGAAAAGGAAATGACGCGCGCAAGCGCCGGCGCCTGGTAGATATTGTTCGTGAACAGCGGCACCGGCTGGAAGCTGGACCGCTGCGGATGTTCCGCGGTCAGGAAATGATAGGTCAGGCAGCCGAAATACTCGGGATAGATCTGCGTGTCCGCATCGAATACGGAAACCAGAACGTTCTCGCGCGGAATATGCTGTCCATCCACCAGTACCTTCACCGCCTCCGCAGTCGCCCAGGATTCATTGGATCCCTTTCCCGGAATTTCTCCCGGCAGATCCGCCGGGTGCGTCGTCACCAGAAAATGCGGAAATCGGCCGGCGAATTCGGCGTGGATGCGATCTGCGGTTTCCCGCGCCTCGGCGCCCGCGCGCTCTTCGATCGCCAGGACCACCAGCAGTTTGCCGTGCGGATAGTTGGACCGCGCCAGGCTCTCGATCGACTCCTTCACGACCGCGTACGGCTCGGTCGCCATCGGCAATACGACCAGGTGATAGAGGGATTCCCACCGCGCAAAAATACCCAGCCGCTCGCGCCACGGTGTCTTCAGCGCAACCTTCATCTCATTGAATGTGGCCCGCAGATGCAACGAGAGATAGATCGACTTGCACAGCCAATACACGTCGAAAACGATGATAAAGAAAGCGATCCAGACCGGCTTCTGCCAGGAGAGGAACACTACCAAAAACAGAGTCAGCCAGGAGAGTGTCCCCGGAAAAAATTCAAATACACGGGTCATGTTGCCTTCTATCATACTCCCGAAATTCCAAAAACGAAAGCACTACCAGATCCGGAACGCGCTATCGAACCCGAATGCGCCGCCGCCGCGGGTCATCAGCACCAATGCGGCCACCATCAGCAGGAGATCCAATTCATAACCGTTCACCAGCTTCATGCCTTTTCGCTTCTTCCAGATCGCCGCAACCGCCATCTCGATCGCGAAGAGCGGCGCAAGCGCCTGAGTCCCCAGGCCGATCAGCAGCAGCGTTCCGCCGGCCGATTCCAGCAGCGCGATGAGCGTTCCCCACAAACGGCCCGGCTTGAAGCCCATCATGGTGAAATTATCACCGGTCGTCTTCAGATCCTTGATCTTCGGCCACCCGTGCGCCAAAAAAATAACCGCAACCATCACGCGCAGAAAGAAAAGCGCGTAGTCCCCGAAGGGAAAGAATAATGTAATCATGCTTCCAGTATACCACGCGGGCGCTTTGACTTCCATTCCAAAATCCAGTATTTTAGGTTAAGATATTCGTAGAGTCCAATCATGGTGCCATCGTCTAGCCTGGCCTAGGACGCTGCCCTTTTCTCGGTCAAGGACTGATCCTTCTCCGGAGGACGCCGAAGGCGGATCCTTCTCCGAAGGACACGGCGAAACTTATGTATCATCTCTACATACTGAAAAGCGGCGTTAAAAATTGGCATTATATCGGGACGACAGAAGATCTCCACAATAGACTTGCGGAACACAACGCGGGCGAAGTAAAATCAACCAAGGCATATAAACCGTTCAAAATGGTCTATGTCGAAGGATTTTCTTCAAAAACCGAAGCAAGAAAGCGGGAAATATTTCTCAAAAAGAACTCGCGGGCGAGGAGAGATATAATCTCACAAATCATGGTGCCATCGTCTAGCCTGGCCTAGGACGCTGCCCTTTCACGGCGGAAACTCGGGTTCGAATCCCGATGGCACTACCATTAACCATTCAGGCACGCGGATCGGCCTCGGGCGGACGAATCCCGATGGCACTACCATTAACCATTC
>JAGWKK010000052.1 GCA_028865335.1 Patescibacteria group bacterium
ACATTCTTTGACAGCCCGATAGAGCGCTTCACGAAGTCACCGGCTGGAGGAGAGAGCCTGAATGACGTGAAAAATCGGGCGTTCGATGCGATCCGTGACATCAACGCGAAATATGAGAATAAGAACATCCTGATCATCGGTCACGGCGACCCGCTGTGGGTCTTGGAGGGCGCGATGCGCGGCATGACAAATGAGGAAATTCTGAATCTGGATTATATCAAGGTGGAGGATGTACCGCGCAAAGTGACGATGCATAACTGGCCGTATAATATGAACGGCGAGTTGGATTTGCACCGGCCGTATGTGGACACGCTTGCGCTCAAATGTCCGAAGTGTAAACGAAAAATGCTCCGCGTGCCCGAAGTCGCCGATGTGTGGTTCGATTCCGGCGCCATGCCGTTCGCCCAGTTCCACTATCCGTTCGCGTGCGAAGACGCTAAAAGCTTAACGCTAACCGCTAAGAGCTTGGAGGAATGCATCGATTTTCCGGCCGACTATATCAGCGAAGGCATCGACCAGACCCGGGGATGGTTCAATACCTTGCTGTCGGTCGCGACGGCGCTGGGGCTTCCGAATCCGTATAAAAATGTGATCACGCTCGGTCTGGTGCTGGATAAGAACGGGCAGAAGATGTCTAAATCCAAAGGGAACACGGTGAGTCCGTGGGATATCGTCAATACATACGGCGCGGATACGCTCCGGTGGTATTTCTATACCGTGAATCCGCCGAGCGAATTCAAGAAATTCGATGAAGCCGATCTCGGCAAGATGCTCCGCCGGTTCACGATGATCATCTATAATTCCTTTGTCTTTTTGGAAACATACGGCGCAAAGGCATATAGCAAAAAGCCGATGGCGAATAGCGGTAATGTTCTGGATAAATGGATCGTGTCGCGGACGCATCAGACAATCGAGCAGGTAACCGAGGGGTTGGAGAAATATGATGTCGGTACGGCCGGGAAGGCGCTGGAGACATTCACGGACGATCTTTCCCGCTGGTACATCCGCCGATCCCGTTCGCGGTTGCAGCGTCCGGAGGATATGCGCGACTTCGCCGCGGCTTCCGAAACCCTGCGCGAGTCATTGGTGACGCTCAGCAGACTTCTTGCTCCGTTCATGCCGTTTTTCGCGGAGGCGCTGTACCAATCGCTGAATGATGAATCAGGAATCAGGAATGAGGGGAAGAATAAATCCGACGATGCCAAATTCATAATTCGCAATTCCGTGCATCTCCAGGACTGGCCGGTGGCAGACAAGAAACTGATCGACTATGCGCTTATGGAAAAGATGGCCGATGTGCGCCGGATCTCCAGCGCCGCGCTCGCGGTCCGCGCCGAGAAGGGCGTGAAGGTCCGCCAGCCGCTTGCCGCGCTGACGGTGAAAAGCACGATTCTGAATATCGGAGATCGCGAATTGCTGGAAATTCTCAAGGATGAAGTCAATGTGAAGGAAGTCATCTGGAATTTCGATATGGCGGAAGAGCTCGCATACGACCTGACCATCACACCGGAACTGAAGGAAGAGGGGACGCTCCGCGAAGTGGTCCGTATGGTGCAGGGGCTGCGCCATGACGCCAATTACGTCCCGGGAGACGCGATCGCGCTGATGATCGAGGGTCCGGAGGAAGTCCGCAACGCGCTGACGACGCACAGGGAGCGCCTGAAGAAGGACGTCGGCGCCAAAGAGGTGGAATTCGGAAAGTCGGACAAGTTCGACGCCGAATCCGAGACGAAACTGGACGGCCAGCCGATCTGGGTCGGCGTGCGGAAATTATCCTAGCGTATATATGGAATCCTTCGAAGATCTGATGAAGAAAAAGAACCTCGGGTATTTACTGGAGAAGTCCGAGGAATTGGGCGCGAAACCGGAAAAGCCGAAGAATGTATATATCGCGCGGTTTGTGAAAGACGGGAAGTCCGAGATTGCCGCGGAATTTCGAACCGAGGCCGAATACGATGCCTGGTACGATGCTATGGGCAAGGAAATTGAGCAATCGGAGGGCGGGAAAATAGAGAAGAGCTTCGGTCCTTCGGGAATAGAATATGTGGACGCCGAAATCGTCGGGGCAACTTCGCCGGGGGTTCCCCAAAGATCGGGGGGTTACGAAGGAGAATACAAAAAACTGATGCAAGAAGGTGACGTAGAGAAGGCGCGCGGTTATGTCCGCGATCAATCCGAGGGTCTTTTGAAGAAGATGCAGAAAGAAAATCTTTTGGAAAAGGGGAAGGTTTTTAAAATCATGTACAAGCGGGACGGAGATACGAGCTACAGCACTTTCAGAGAAGTGGATAGTGTTGAAGAGGCGAGGGATACGCTTAAAGCTTTTGTGCCCATCGCCAAGGAAGAGGGATATGTCGTCAAGACGGAATACGGGTTTCCGGAACCATAATTCCATGAAGGAGAATATCGAAAAGAAGTTCAAAAAGATTCTGGAGAGCAATGACTGGAAGGATTTGGATAAGCCCGCGGCTTATTATGTCGTGGAATATCATGATCCTTCTTTGCCGGACGGGGCGTGGTTCATCTATGAGCGGTTCCGGTCAAAAGCTGCGCGGGATGCGTGGTGCAGGAATGACGGCAGGGATGTCTTGCGGATTCACGGAGGAGAATTCAGGATGCCCGACAAGCCGATGACCGAAGAGGAAATCTCAAAAGAAAAAAGCGGCCAGTAGGCCGCTTTTTCTGTTAGAGTAATCCCAGTTTCTTTTTCGCGTCTTTCATTTTCGCCGAAGCGAGCTTTTTCGCTTTCCTGTCCCCGGCGGCGAGGGCAGCTTTCAGGTTCGAGGTTTTAGGTTTTAGTTCGCGAAACGGCGCGAGCGCAACAACGGCGAGATCCGCAAGATCAGCCTTGAACTGGCCGTAGCCTTTGCCCGCATATTTCTTTTCCAGAGAAGCGACGGATTTTCCGGAGAGCGCTTCATAGATCAGGAGTAGGTTGGAAACACCCGCTTTTTGGACCGGATCGAATGTCACTTTGGAATCGGAGTCCGTGACGGCACGCATGATCTTCTTTTTTACGTCAGCAGGACTGTCATCCAGAAAGAGGCATCCTTCCGGCAGAGATTTTGACATTTTCTTGCTCGGATCGGTCAGGCTCATCACTCGGGGCGTTTTGGTCATCAGCGGCTGCGGTTCCACGAAAGTGTCGCCGAAACGGTTGTTGAATTTGCGAGCAAGCGTGCGGGTGAGCTCCAGGTGTTGCAGCTGGTCTTCGCCGACGGGAACGACTGCCGCATCGTAGAGGAGGATGTCGGCGGCCATAAGGAGCGGATAGGTGAGCAGGCCGACATTGACCGATTCGCGTCCGGCTGATTTGTCCTTATATTGCGTCATGCGCTCCAGTTCGCCGACGGGCGCGAGGGTATTGAAAACCCACGCAAGTTCGCTGGATTCGGCGATATGCGATTGTACGAAGACGGAGGATTTCTTCGGGTCCACGCCGGCGGCGAGGTATGCCCGCGCGACGCCGAGGATTTCTTCCTGCTTCTTGGCCGCATCGAAATCGGCGGCCGTCAGCGAATGCAGGTCGGCGACAAAGAAGAGGCATTGGTATTTGCCCGAGTTCTGGAGCTCCACGAAGTTTCTCAGAGCACCCAAATAATTGCCGAGGTGGAGTCGTCCGGTCGGTTGGATACCTGAGATGAGAATGGGTTTGGGCATAATTTCTAATGTCTAATTTCCAATTCCCAATGGAATTTCCAATTTCCTTTAATCATTCTTTTTAGAAATTGGTAATTAGAAATTGGCAATTTCGTTTTGATTAAGATTATAACTCAATCAAAACGGGTAATACCATCGGCCGGCGCTTAGTTTTAGTATACAGCAACTGGCCGATCTGGTCGCGGATGAGTCCTTTGACGTAGTCCGGTTCCGGTTCGGCGGATGCAGGAATACGACTGAGTACGGATTTCAATTTTCCGCG
>JAGWKK010000014.1 GCA_028865335.1 Patescibacteria group bacterium
GTCAGCTTTTTGTCCTCGCCGGAGAATTCCTTGATGAGTTCCAGCTTGAACGGCTGGTCCTTGAACATCTTCTCGGCTTCCTTTTGAGTCAGTTCCTGGCCGGTGAAATCGAGGTGGGCGTTGGCGAGCCGGCGCATTTCCTTCTGGAAATCCTTCAGGTCGTCTTCGGTGACCGGCTGGGAGAAGAGGAAATCATAATAGAAGCCGTTGTCGATGACGGGACCGATCGCGAGCTTGGTATCGGGGTATTTCTTGAGCACCGCGGCCGCCAACAAGTGGGCGAGCGAGTGCCGGATTTCGTCCAACGATGCCTGAGGAAGTTTGTCGCTCATGGTTCTGAGTATATATGATTTCGCGGAATCTTGAAAGACGGGCGAATGTCACATATACTCCTTAATGGAACGTTAAGATGGAGAATACAGGATGATCAGGGACCTGCTGCCTGCGTATTGTAAGGCGTATCAGAAGGATGTCGCATCATACAGTATTTTGATAAGCACAATGATTGACGGTCATGAGGTTGCGTGGATGGAATTCCGGGGTGGGTCTGGTGAAAGACGTTATCGATACCGGATGCTGAAGTGTGAGTGTCAGTTTACCCGTGGTCTCGGCTGGGACGTTGAGGCAGGCGGCAAGCCGTACGGCATCGCCGGGAAGGCGGATGATTGTTCCAAGCGCAAAGAGATGGTCCGATTGCGCCTCCTGGAATTGCGTAATGAATATCTGAAGCGGTTCGGAGCGGAGAGGAATTCCGCCGTGCTTCGTGATCACATTCCCGAAATCGTGGACGACCTCAAAGAGAGGATTCGCCACGGCGAATTCCTTGAGGACGGCAACGGCGCTTCTTTCTGGGGCGGTTATTTCTATCTTCAGACGCTTGCGGAGATTGTCGATCCCACGATGAATTATTGGCAGGTCGGCGATGCCCTCGTTGCTGCCAAGAAAATCAGCCTTGAGGGAGCGGTTGTGCGGGATTATCATGAGCCGCCCCCGGCGGAATGGGAAGAATGTTTTCGGATGGAAAAGCATGGCTGGATCGGCATCGCTTCCCTTCCTGCGCATAGCGAAATGTTGCGGGCATGGAAGCTTGATGTTGTGAAGCCGAACGGAAGGCCTGCTTTCAAGAAGAGCGTCGCACTGCAGCTTTCCTACGGTCCGACATTCGGTCCCGACGTTTCAGATGTGCAGTGTGCGAAGCAGAAGTTGTTGGAGCTTATCCGCAAAGCGAAGAGCAGAGGCAAGAGAAAGAAAGGAAAGAAGTGAGGTCGGCAGCGCCAAGGCGCTGCTTTTTTCATTGATTTTTGCAATAAGATAGTTGATACTGGGCTTAGAACCTCGGCAAGGAGAATGGCTATGACGAAGAAGGATCAGGAGCTTCTCAAACACCGGATCGCGGAAATCGAGAATGAAGCCAAGCAGGCGGACGATGACAAGATGCGAGATTTCCTGAAGAAGAAGGTCGGCCGATGGCTCATCGCCACACTCCTCGGCGTTGAGGGCAAGAGAAATGTCGTGAAGGCCGACGCCTATCTGTTCCATGGAATGGGGCTCCCCGATGGCGATGAGGTGAAGATCAGGCAATGCTATCTTGCCGCGCTGATCATCGATGAGATACGTTTCTTCGCGAAAGGCGGAGAGAAGCTCGACCGGATGCTCGCAAAGAACTGGCTGATGATGACGTGTTCCGATGTTTACGACGATATCCCGATCTGCGCGATCCGTGACGGGAAGACCCATCCAGATCGGTCCGTTCTCGACGCCGCAAAAACATTCGTTCTTCGCTGTTGTCTGGAAAAAATCCCCGGTTGATGCCGGGGATTTTATATTTCCTTCACGTTGTCGCAGATGAACTTGGGTTCGTCGTTGCGCCAGGACATCTTGCCGCTGACGAGGAGGACTTTGTTGTCCTGCCAGACGGCCTTGGTCTTTTCCAGCGTATCGGAGAAGACGATGACTTCCATGGAGTCCGTCAGGTCTTCCACTTTGGCGAACATCATCGGCTGGCCGAGCTTGGTGGTGATCTGTTTCATCTGGGAGACGAGGCCGACGATCTTCGTTTTCGGCATATAGTCGGCGTCGGTCCGGACCAGCAGATTCTTGATCGGCTGAGCGCCGGATTTGGCGATCTTTTCCTTATATTGGTTCAGCGGATGGTCCGAAACATACAAACCGAGCAGTTCCTTTTCCCACGTGAGTTTTTCCTGCGGCGTCGCCGGCGGGCACGGCTTCAATTTCAATGCGGAGGGTGACGGCGTCGCGAGACCGAAGAGCGACGACTGCGCCGAGAGTTTGTTTTTCCGGAGCGTGCTGGCGAATTTCGCGATGTCTTCCAAGTTGGTCAGGCCGAGGTTGCGTTCAATGCCAAGCGAATCCAGCGCGCCGGCTTTGAGGAGGTTCTCCAGCGATTTTTTGTTGAGGTCTTTGTGATCCACGCGCTGGAGCAGATCGGCGAGGTCCTTGAACGGACCGTGCGTGCGGCGTTCCGCGACGATCGCTTCCACGATCGGCTTACCGACGTTCTTGATCGCTTCCAGGCCGAACCGGATGCCCGGGTGGTCGGGGACGAAGCGCGCCATACTCTTATTGATGTCCGGCGGGAGGACGGCGATGCCTGCCTTCTTCGCCTCGGTGATGAGAAACGACATGCGGTCGGTGTCGCCGGAATCCGCGTTGAAAAGGCTGGTATAGAATTCCACGGGATAGTGAGTGCGGAGGTAGGCGGTCTGATAGGCGATCATGGCGTAGCAGGCGGCGTGGGACCGGTTGAAACCGTAGCGGGCGAACGGCTCGAACCACTGCCAGATCTGCTCGGCGGTATGCTTCTGGATGCCGTTCTTCACCATGCCGTCGATCATCTTCTGGGACTGTTCGTCCATCAGGGATTTGATCTTCTTACCGACTGCTTTGCGGAGCGTGTCAGCTTCGGCGAGCGTGAAACCGGCGAGGTCGCGGGCGATCTGCATCAGTTGTTCCTGGTAGATGGCGACGCCGTAGGTCTTTTTGAGGATCGGTTCCAGTTTCGGATGGAGGTAGGTGATGCGCTCCCTGCCGAATTTGCGCTTGATGTACTGCGGGATCAGTTCCATCGGACCCGGACGGTAGAGCGCGACCATGGCGATGATATCTTCGATTTCGTGCGGCTTGAGTTCCTTGAGGTAGCGACGCATGCCGCTCGATTCCAGCTGGAACACGCCGGTGGTGTCCGCGATTTTCAGAAGATCGAATGTCTTCGCGTCATCCAGCGGAATGGAACTGATATTGGGTTTGGTCCCGGTGATCTCCTCGATCAGGTTGAGCGTGTCCTCGATGATGGTCAGGTTCTTCAGCCCGAGCAAGTCCATTTTCAGCAGGCCGAGATCTTCCACGGCGTGCATTTCGAACTGCGTGACGATCGTGTCTTCGTCCTGCGGCGCGTATTGGATCGGCATGTAGTCGGTCAGCGGCGCCGGTGCGATAACCGTACCGCACGCGTGCACGGATGCGTGGCGGACGACGCCTTCCAGATTCTTCGCGGCATCCAGCACTTTCCGCGCATCGGCGTTGTTGGTGTAGAGCTCTTTCAGTTCCGGCACGGTGTCCAGCGCGGTGGCGAGGTCGGCGTTGAAGGGGATGAGCTTCGCCACGCGGTCGCAGAAGCCGTAGGCGAGTCCGAGCGCGCGTCCCGCATCGCGCACCGCAGCGCGCGCGGCCATGGTTCCGAAGGTGATGATGTGGGCGACGCGGTTCTTGCCGTATTTCTCTTCCAGGTAGCCGAACACCTCGTCGCGGCGCGTATCGGTGATATCGATATCGATATCAGGCATCTGGATACGGTCCGGGTTCAAAAAGCGCTCGAAGAGGAGGTTGTAGGTGATCGGATCCAGGTCGGTGATGTTCAGGATGTAGGCGATGATGCTGCCGGCAGCCGATCCGCGGCCCGGGCCGACGACGATGCCGTGTTCCTTCGCCCAGTTCACGAAGTCCTGCACGATGAGGAAGTAGTCGGCGAAGCCAGTCTTGCCGATGACGCCGAGCTCGTATTCGATGCGCTGGCGGATTTCATCGTTCATCTGCGGGTAGCGGTTCGGGATCTTCGCCTCCACGAGTTCGCGGAGGTATTCCGTGCCGGTTTTGCCGTCGGGGGAGTCGAATTTAGGAAGTTTCGTCTTGCCGAGCTCGAGCGTCAGATTGCACCGGCCGGCGATTTTGACGGTATTCTCGATCGCCTCCGGCAGATCGGGGAAGAATGATGCCATTTCCTCCGGCGACGTCATGGAAAAGTCATCGTCTTTCAGCGTCAGGCGGTTCTTGTCGAAGATCGTATTGCCGGTCTGGACCGCGAGAAGGATGTCGTGGTACTGCGCGTCTTCTTTTTTGACATAGTGGAGGTCCTGCGTCGCGACGAGCGGAATGCCGGTCTTGCGGGAGAGTTCGATGAGTCCTTTATTGGCGGTGACGGTTTCGTGGATGCCGGGATGGTGTCCGATTTCCAGATAGAAATTTCCTTTGCCAAAAATATCCTCGTACTCGCGCGCCAGACTTTCCGCTTCCACCATCTGATGGCGCAGAACTGACTTCGCGATTTCGCCGGTGATGCAGGCGGAGAGGCCGATGAGTCCTTCGTGATATTTGCGGAGCAGGTCCTTGTCGATGCGCGGCTTATAATAGAAGCCCTCCAGATGCGCGAGTGTGATGAGCTGGATCAGATTCTTCCAGCCTGTCTCATCTTTGGCGAGGAGGATGAGGTGATAGTACTTTTCTTCGCCGACAACCTGCTTGACGGTGCGGTCAGTCGGGGCGACGTAGGTCTCCACGCCGAGAATCGGCTTGATGCCCGCCTTCTTCGCTTTCTTGTAGAACTCGATCGCGCCGTACAACGCGCCGTGATCGGTCAGCGCCAGCGAATCCATGCCGAGTTCTTTCGCGCGCGCGATAAGTTGGTCGATCTTTCCGAGACCATCGAGTAGAGAATAATGGGAATGGGTATGAAGGTGGACGAACTTTCTCATAGTGCTTGAGATTTCTGCCTCCGGCAGATCCGCCTTTGGCGGAAAAAAAACACACCTGCGCGGGTGGTTGTTTTTCGTTTTGATGCGCCGGTGTTCATATCAGAATAGTATCGCATCCGGACCGGTTTGGACAAGAAAAAATGTGGACAATTCCATATAGAAAAACACGTTCCGGCATTTAGACAAGGAAAGCCCCTCGGGACGAGGGGCGATGCTATCGCTTGATGATCTTTGCGGCTTTGATGATGTCATCGATCGGGGACCCGACGAATGCGACTTCGGGCCGTTCGGGGATTTTGGAAAAGGCGATGTTGATGCCGACGATTTCGCCGCGCTCATTCAGCATCGGTCCGCCGGAGTATCCGCCGTAGATCGGCGTTGCGGGCAGAAGGACCTTGGGATGGAACTCATTGATGCTGGCCATGGCTCCCGCGAGAAGCCCTTCAGGCTTCTTCACGTCGGTGTGAAGGACCTGCGGTCCGTTCATCCAGTAGTTGCCGTAGACGCACGAGCCCATGGTGTACACCATCGATCCGCGCATCATCCAGGACGAGCGTCCGATGCGCGCCGTGTTCCGGGGATGGTAGCGGGGGTTCCTGAATTTCAGCACGGCCCAGTCATACGTCGTGGATCCGTTGATGAGCTCAAGTTCCTGCTCCTTTGATTCGTTTTCGGTGCGCGCCAGAAAGACCGTCGATGTGTCGTTCACCACGTGGAACGCAGTGAGGACGCAGTAGCGGTATTTCGTGCAGCGCACGATCGATCCGGACCCGAATTCCTTCAGATCCTCCAGGAGGACCTGATGGGTGACCGGAACGGTTATCCGTTTGTACAGTTCGATTTTGACCAGATATCCCCGCGCCCGTTTGCTGATGCGTTCGGACTGAGTCAGCGGCGGCCGATGCGGACGCCGGTGATGCTTCGCCGGTTAGTGCAGAACTTTCTTTTTGAGGACGACGGGATTGCGCCGGGGGACCGTGATGGGCGGCTGAGCATCCCAGGCCGTGATCGCGTCATCGATGGCGCGCATGCCGAATGCATACATGGCGATCGTGATCGAGATCAGGAGGAAGCTGAATCGTTTCATGGCACTCTCTTTTTCAACGTGCGGAAAAGGAAAAGGACTCCGTTGTCGCGAACTCGTTCGCCATAAGGAATCCGGGCTGCAAAGCCCTGATCCTTAGGGATAGAGTCGACAGGCCGGAGCCCTTGCCCTTTCCTTTCCGGGATTACTATTACTATACCATACGGTGTTCTTTGCCGACAATGCACGGATTTCATCATTGACGAATTAATAAAGCTGGTATATGATAGGGGAAAACATAATCAATCCAATCTTATGGGAGGCGTACCAGTAAAACATCATTCGAAATCAAAAGTGGGCAAGCACCGCTCGCACCAGGCGTTGAAGAAGATCAGCTTGGTTGCGTGTGTGAACTGCAAATCGCCGATGCTTCCGCATCGGGCGTGCGCGAACTGCGGGACGTATAAGAAATCCTAGACGTCCGGCGGCTGAGGTGGTTCCCGTTCTGTACATTTCACAACATTCTCCATGGCAACTCGACAACTGTGCAGGTCAATAGTGCTCCAGGCTCTGTATGAGTGGGATTTTCATAAACAGAAAGAGGATCTCATCGCGGTGATGGAGCGTGACATGCAGGAATTCGGCCCGGGCATCGACGAGCCGGAGTTTGCGTGGAAATTGCTGAAGGGAGTTATCGATCACAAGAAGGAATTGGATACGATCATCACGAAAGCGGCGCCGGACTGGCCCTTGGAACAGATCGCGATCATGGACCGCAACGCTTTGCGTATCGGCCTGTATGAGCTGCTCTTCGCGGACCGGAACGAGGTTCCGCCGAAGGTGGCGATCAACGAAGCGATCGAAATCTCCAAGAATTACGGCGGCCCGAATTCGGGTAAGTTCATCAACGGCGTGCTCGGGACGGTCTATCGCGAGATCGGGGAGCCGGGCAAGGACGATGGCCCGAAGCCGAAGGCCGACGCGAAAGAGGAACAGAAGGAGGAGAAAACCGAGAAAAAGCTAAAACCTTAAACCTATAACTTAAAAACCATTTATCAGCTCGCAGTTAGTGATGAGGGATGATCGCATCGCTTCTCATCACTGGTTACGAGTCCGTCCGTTATGGATACTCAGGCATTGGAAAAATCGCTCGCATATACGTTCAAGAACAAGGCCGTCCTTGAGGAGGCTTTGACGCACCGTTCGTACCTGAACGAGAATCCGTCGTGGCGCGTGCCGCACAATGAGCGGCTGGAATTTCTGGGCGACGCCGTGCTGGAACTGATCGTCACCGAACGGCTGTTCGAGAAGTTTCCGAAAGAACCGGAAGGGAAATTGACGACGCTCCGCGCGGCTTTGGTCAACTATCAGATGCTCGCGAAGCTTTCGGCGCAGGTCAATCTGGAATCCCATCTGCTGCTGTCCCGCGGAGAAGCGAAGGACCGCGGCCGCGCGCGCGAAGTGATTCTGGGCAACGCGATGGAAGCGCTGATCGGCGCGCTGTATCTGGACGGCGGTTATGAAGCGGCGAAAGCGTTCGTGACCGAGTTCGTTCTGACGGAGATCAAGGAAGTCCTGGACAAGAAACTGTACAAGGATCCGAAAAGCGTCCTGCAGGAAAAGACGCAGGCGGAACAGAAGGTGACGCCGACGTACAAACTGATCATGGAAAAAGGACCTGACCACCAGAAGATTTTCGTGGTGGGCGTATATCTGGATGACGAGGAGCTTGCGCGGGGCGAAGGGATGTCCAAACAGGATGCGGAAGTGGATGCGGCCCGGAAGGTATTGCGCCAGCGCGGAATCGAGGCGTAGTATTTTTTCCTTGCTTTCGGCGGGTGATTTGCGGTAGGGTAAGTACAGGATTGAACGTTGAAAAAAGGAATAAAAAATGGCGAACAAGCCGATGACTCCCGCTCCACAGCAGAGGAAATATCTGTTTTGGGCGGTGCTGTTTTTTTGCGTTGCGGTCCTTTTCTTCAAGACCGGCAACGGATCCCGCCCGCAGACGATCA
Organism: Patescibacteria group bacterium; assembly: GCA_028865335.1. Lineage (GTDB taxonomy): Bacteria > Patescibacteriota > Minisyncoccia > UBA6257 > 02-FULL-45-10c > REEB48. Next base: position 8,028 of record JAGWKK010000014.1, read on the forward strand.
CTCCGCCGGCGTTGATCCGCGAGATGCGCGCCGGAACGGTGCAGCAGCTGTCATTTACCCAGGGCTCTCTGGAGGTCAGCGGGCTGATGGGATCGGATAAGAACCATCCGAGCATGTTCCAGGTGGATCTTGCGACGCAGGAACAGTTGAATCAGGTGGTGGATCTGGCGGGTACGCAGTCCATCAAATACCACGTCATCCCTGCTCCGCATCCGCCGTGGTGGGCCTCGATGATCGAATGGGTGCCGTATGTTCTGATCTTTCTGTACTTCATTTATATCATGGAGAAGCAAGCGAAGGCCCAGAGTAAGTTCATCTCGCGCGATAGGCGTTTCACTGTCGACAAGAAAATGGTGAAAGCCAGATTCGCGGACGTTGCGGGATGCGAGGAGGCGAAGGAGGAAGTCGCCGATATCGTGCAATATCTGAGGAATCCGCTTTCATTCAACCGACTCGGCGGGAGGGTCCCGCATGGCGTTCTGTTGGAGGGACCTCCGGGTACCGGAAAAACACTGCTTGCAAAAGCGGTCGCCGGTGAAGCCGATGTTCCGTTTCTTGCGGCGAAGGGCTCGGAATTCATTGAGTTGTTCGTCGGCGTCGGCGCATCGCGCGTGCGAGTGCTGTTCGAAGAGGCGCGAAAGTGCGCCCCCTGCGTCATATTCATCGACGAGATCGACGCCATCGGCAAGAAGCGCGGCGTCGCTATCGGCGGCGGCCACGACGAGCGTGAACAGACGCTCAACCAGCTGTTGACCGAGATCGATGGTTTTGAACAGCAGGAGAAACCGATCATCATCCTTGCGGCGACCAACCGCTCCGATGTACTGGATGATGCGCTGATGCGTTCCGGCCGTTTTGACCGGCAGGTCAGCATGCCTCGTCCGGATCGGAATGGAAGATTCGGCATCCTGAGGATCCATGGGCGCGACAAGAAGATGGCGCCTGATGTCGATCTGATGGCCATCGCGAAAGACACGGGTGGTATGGTCGGTGCGGATCTCGAAAACGTCCTGAATGAGGCGGCTCTCGAAGCCTCGAAGAAGCGCAAAGAGTGGATCGATCAGGCCGACCTGCATGAAGCCGTCGATAAGGTTTCGATGGGGAAGGCGCGGAAGTCCATGAAGATTTCCGATAAGGAAAAGAGGATGACGGCCTATCACGAAGGCGGCCACACGCTGGTCGCGATGTTGACCGAAGGCGCCGATCCGGTGCATAAGGTCACGATCATCCCGCGCGGTCCCGCGTTGGGATTTACGAAGCAATTGCCCGAAGAGGACCGCTATTCGCATACGAAGGCGTATCTACTCACTATGCTTAGGGTCCTTGCCGGCGGTCGTGTCGCTGAAGAGATGATCTTCGGCAAAGAGAACGTGACCACGGGCGCGTCGGACGATTTCCGGCGGGCGACCCAGATTGCGCGAAAGATGGTGTTCGAGTTCGGCATGAGCGATGCCGGATTGTCGGTGTATCAGGATACCAGCGACTTCTGGGGGAAACCCACAGGCGTTGATGCGTCACCGACCACCAAAGAGAAGCTCGAGAACGAAGTCGAGCGCATACTACAGGATACGACCGGGCATGTCCGTGAGCTTCTGGAAAAGAACAGAAAGAAGCTGGATGCGCTGGCCGAGGCGCTCCTGGAAAAGGAGACGCTGCAGGTTGACGAGATAGCTTCGATCATTCATAACGCCCCCTCTACCTAAGAGGGGCTTTTTGTTTTTACGGACGGAGCGCTTCATCTTTATGAGTGAGATTTGATATACTTTATACATATATGTATCTGAAGCGACTGGAGCTATTCGGGTTCAAATCATTCGCGCAGAAGACCGTGCTGGATTTTCCGGGCGGTATCGCGGGCATTGTCGGGCCGAACGGCAGCGGCAAGAGCAACGTCATCGATGCGGTGCGGTGGATTTTGGGCGAGCGCGAGGCGAAGAACCTCCGCGGCGCCAAGGCGGAAGACCTGATTTTCGCGGGAACGCCGAAACGTCCGCGCATGGGCATGGCTCAGGTGTCGCTGACGTTCGATAACAGCACCGGCTTTTTCCCGGTGGATTTCAAGGAGGTGACGGTGACCCGGCGGATCGAGCGCGACGGAAACTCCCAGTATTTCCTGAATAAATCCGAAGTCCGGCTGAAGGACATCATCGACTTTTTCGCGAAGGTGCGTCTGGGCACCCGCGGCCTTTCCATCATCAGCCAGGGATCCAGCGATCTCTTCGTCCGGGCGACGCCGGAAGAACGCCGCGCGATGATCGAGGAGATTCTCGGCCTGCGCCAGTATCAGCTGAAAAAACACGAAGCCGACCGCAAACTGAAGAACACCGCGGCGAATATCGACAAAGTGAAGGCGATGATCGAGGAAGTCGCCCCGCACCTGCGGTTCCTGAAACGGCAGACCGCGAAGTGGGAGAAAGTCGGCGATCTGGAGAAGGAGCTGAAAGAGATGGAGAACACCTATTTCGCGAACAAGCTGCGTGAACTGCAGGAAGGGGTGAAGAAATTCGATCCGGAGATCAAGCGGCTGGATGACGCGATGGCGGAGAAGCGGAAGGAGATGGAAGGATTGCGGAAGGACCTGGCGGCTATCGAGAACGCGAAGCCGATGAAGGACGGCATGGGCGATCTGCGCAAACAGCGCGAGAAGCTCCTGCAGGAGAGATCGACGATCGAACAGGAGCTCAGCAAGATGGAGGCGAAGATAGAATTCCTGAATTCGGTGGTGGCGAGCGAACGCGTGGACCTGCGGGCGGGCGAATTGCTGACCGCGCTGGAAGAAGTCCGCGATATTCTGGGCAAGCTGCTGCGGGAACAGAATCTGGAAACATTCCGGGACGAACTCCGCGCGATGCACGAGAAGGTGTCGAAGATGACCGACCGCTCCTCCAAACAGAAAGGGGAGATCCAGGACTTGAAAGCCGCGAAGGACGCGCTGGTGAAGAAACTTGCGCCGATCCGCGAAGAGCTTGCCGCGCTTGCGACGAAGGAAGATGAATCGGCGAAGGGTTACGAGCAGTTCAACGCCGATTTCAAGCAGGCGTTCGAGCGCGTGGAGAAGAAGAAGGAGGAGATCAACCGCCTCGATACGGAAAAGAACCGGCTGTTGTTTGAAATCGAGCGCGTCAATCTGCGGAAGCAGGATGTGGAGATGCAGCTGAGTCAGATCGGCCGCACGATGGCTGAAATGGAAGCATTGGCGAAGAATCCACCTGCGGTGGATGATCTGGTTGCGCTGGAGCGGAAGATGCTCCGCCTGCGCGGCGAAATCGCCGGCATCGGCGACGTGGACCATGCGCTGATCAAGGAAGCCGAGGAAACCGAAGCGCGCCATACGTTCCTGGCGACCCAGCTGGTGGACTTGGAAAAGGCGGCGAACGATCTGGAAGTGCTGATCAGGGAGTTGGAAGAGAAGATCGACAAGGGTTTTCATGAATCCCTCGCGAAGATCAACGAGGAATTCGATAAGTTCTTCAGCATGATGTTCGGCGGCGGAAAGGCGAAGATGGTGCTGGAGAAACCGGACCTCAAAGTGCGGGAAGAAGTGGAAGCGGCGATGGATCCGGAAATGAAAGTCCATGAAAAGGAGACGGAGGATCTGGAAAGCGAAAAACTGCGCCAGCTGGGCATTGAGATCGAACTGAGCCTGCCGCGCAAACGGATCCATGGCCTGGACATGCTGTCTGGCGGCGAAAAAAGTTTGGTATCCATCGCGGCATTGTTCGCGCTTATTTCCGTCAGCCCGCCGCCGTTCCTGGTGTTGGACGAAGTGGACGCGGCATTGGATGAAAAGAATACGAAGCGCTTCGCGGACATCGTGAAGAATTTCTCCGAGAAAACGCAGTTCCTCATGGTGACTCACAACCGCGCGACCATGGAAGCTTCAAGCATTCTGTATGGTGTGACGATGGAAGAAGATGGCGTCTCGAAAGTTTTGAGCTTGAAACTGGAGTAGATCGATTTCTTTTCCGCCCTCGACTTTCCTAATATTTTGGTTTAGGATAGGGCCAGCAGCTACTACTAAAAAGGAGGGCTCGCCATGAACTACGCATGGGGTCTTTGTGGGCTTTGGATCATATGGACCATGGGTGGCCTCAAGACCATCCAGAGCGAATTAGCCACGAACAATCCGAAGTTGTGGAATCTGCCCACTCGCGGCAGGGCGAAGCTCATGCTACAGGCCGTCTTCTATGGCCCGCTCCTCCGACAGAAGGTGATCGCTCGGCTGTAACCCAGCCAAGCACCCCCTCCGACACGTTGTCGGAAGGGGATTTTATTTGTGAAGCGAGTGATGTACTTGACACACAGGTTATATATATGTTATAGTTATTTCGATTCTCGCAACGTGCGGGAGTTGAAGTACCTCAAAACCGGACCAAGAAGAGGACTGACTGTCATGAACGACACTCAGTTGACGCTCCGAGAAGTTCTCGGACCGCTCACGGACTTCTTCACGAAGCTCTTGAGCAAAGACGGACCGCAGTGGCTGGTCGCGTTCAAGCGGTTTCTCCGCAAGGAGAATCCGTGGGCGGAGAAAGCATCAGTGCTGCTGCTGGAGACGATCGGCACCATTAAAGTCGGTGCCATCGACCGGTTCTTCGGTGGCGGCGCTTTCACCGCTCGCAGTACGGAAGTGAAGTTCGCCTGGATCGCACAATCCTTCAAGCAGCGCTTTCACAAAAAATTGGAAGAGCCGCAAAGAGAAGTCGAGCTCCGCGTCAGCCGGCTCAAGAAGCGCTCGCTGGACGAGTCGATACGGGAAGAGCTGGGAGACAAAGCGGAGACAACCCTCGCTACCATCTGGGTTCTGCTCAGGAGGCAGCCCAACGGTGGGAAGGAAGGGATGCTCTTGGCCAACGGCTTCGCGAACATCTTTTATGTCCGCGATGCCGACCGGGATTTCACAGCTGTGCGCATTGTGTGGAGCGCTGATGGTTGGCGACTCCATGCTTTCCTGGTCGGGTCCCTGACCGATGGATGGGATGAGGACGGCCGAGTCTTCTCCCGCGCCTAAGGCGCAAACAGCCCCTCCGACAACGTGTCGGAGGGGTCTTTTTAATTCAGAGCGCTATCCTATAGGATAGCGTCCCTTGGGTGTGTTTTGAAAAATAGAGCGGAGGAGTCAGCTTTTTGTCGTAAAATCACCAGGTCAGGGGATTGACACCGCGGTCGGAACGCTATACACTGTATTCTATGTTAATGATTCGATTACAACGCAAAGGAAAAAAGCACCAGCCGTTCTACCGGCTTGTGGTGGGCGAGAAGCGGTCCAAGCTCAAGGGTGAACAATTCGAACAGCTCGGTTGGTTTGATCCGGGCACGAACCAGAGTTCGTTTGAAAAAGAGCGCATCCAGTATTGGCTGAAGATCGGCGCGAAAATGAGCCCGACCGTCAACAATCTGCTTATTTCACAAGGCATTACGACCGGCAAGAAGATTGCCGTTCACAACGTCAAGAAAGCTGAGGCGGCTCCTGCCGCGGCGGCTGCGCCGAAGGCGTAGGGTGGTCAAAGGTCAAAAGTCCATAAGGTCCGCAAAGTCCGAAAGCCTGAATCGGGAGCATGGGTTGACCCCGCACCTTTTCTGTACTGAGTTTACGAACAATGTACTACACCTATATTCTGCAAAGTAAAAAAACGAAGGAGCTCTATATCGGTTATACCGAACGACTCGTGGAAAGGCTCAAAGAACATAATGCGGGACTATCCTATGCGACGAAGAAGTACGCTCCATGGGAATTAGTCTATTTTGAAGGCTACGCGAACGAGGTTGATTCGCAAGAACGGGAGAAAAAGCTCAAACAGTTCGGCAGAGTTTATAGCCAACTCAAACGGAGGATCGCGCGCAGCCTTCATGGTACAGAAAAGGTGCGGGGTTGACAGTTACTCTAATGTATGCTATCATATAACTTAATAAGTTCAAGAAAAGGTCGAAATAGAAACGTAATTCTAGAAACTCTTTTATGGCACAAAAGCCACATGACGAAGAATTCTTGGAATACCTGGTAAAATCCATCGTCGAGAATCCGGACAAAGTGAAGGTGACCCGCAAGGTGGATGAAATGGGCGTTCTGCTTGCGCTGAGCGTTGACCCGAAAGATATGGGTCTCGTGGTGGGCCGGCAAGGCGCTACCGCAAAGGCGATCCGTTCCCTTTTGAGAATCGTCGGCATTCGCAATAATGCCCGCGTGAATCTGAAGATCGAAGAGCCGGAGGGTTCCACGCGCGGTCCGCGTCCAGCGGAAAGCGCGACGGGAGGAGATTTCAACCTCTAAACCTTTTCACAAAATCCCCGCAAGGGGATTTTGTGTTTTTATCCGTCGGAATTTCTTGACGAGGCATCCGGATTTATCCATACTGTATGAAATTCTTTGACAGGAGAATATATGAAAGTGCTCGCGTTGTTGGATCCGCCGTCCACGCAGTCATTCGGGATGGTTCCATTCGTCGTGGACGATGGGTTGGATGATCTGTATATCTGCATCGGATTGAGCGGCTCATTCGGCAGCAGGAATTTCATCAGCAAGAAGGAGTTTTCGGTATTGGTGCGCGATGGGCATGCTATTAATGTTTCGCATTTGCGGATTCCGGTCACGTTTGATCTGAAGAACCCGCTTCCGGTGGTCGCCGGATGGCTGGGATCTGAGTTCGCGAAGAAGGCCGCGGCTGTCGGAGTTCCTGCCCCGGACATTCCGCACGGGAGAAAGCTTCCGGACGGCACGGGATTGTTCTGGTTTGAAGACAGCGGGACGATGCACCGGAGACTCAGAAGCTGGATCCGTGCCGCCGCTCCGCGGGCGTTCAAAGAGAAGAATAAGGACATCGTACGGCTTATGGAATGGGCTATGCCTCTCGCTCCCGAAACATTGGCGGCGCTGTGGCATGTGAGAGATTCGCGGGCCGATAAGGAAAGAGAATTGAATTGGCAACTTTCCTGTTCGAACAGAAAAGCAACGACCCGGAAATCGCTTATCGCCGCGCATAAGAAGGTGATGCAACAATATGTTTAGCTGCATGGCTGGAGCGCCGCCCCCAAGAGAGGGCGGTTTTTTATTGAGGATGTACAAAAATTGTTTTTGCGCATAATATTAAGGTACTTTTATGAAACGGTTCGACATCATAACCATTTTCCCGCATATCCTGGATTCCTATTTCGGCGAGTCATTGCTGAAGAAGGCGCAGGAGAAGGGATTGTTGAAAATCCAGGCGCATAATCTGCGTGATTTCACGACCGACAAACACCACAAGGCGGACGACCGTCCGTTCGGCGGCGGGCCGGGAATGGTGCTCAAATTTGAACCAATACAAAAAGCCGTTCAAAATGTTCTAGCTGATGGAGCTGTTCAAATGAAACAAGCGAAGCGATCGAACAAGCGAAGCGGTAGAACAAGTAGATCGCGTGTCATCCTGTTCTCGCTGCGGGGAAAGAAATTCACTCAGACCGAAGCGCATCGGCTCGCGAAATACGACCAGCTGATTTTCATCTGCGGCCGGTATGAGGGCGTGGACGAACGGGTCGCGCAGTATGTCGCCGATGAGGAGATTTCGCTGGGCGATTTCGTGCTTGCGGGCGGGGAACTGCCGGCGGCGATCGTCATTGAAGCGGTTGCGCGCCTCGTGCCGGGAATGCTGGGGAAAATCGAATCGCTGGAAGAGCAGAAGGGGAGTTATCCGGTGTATACGAAGCCGGAGAAAATCAGGTTAAAGGTTAAAGGTCAGAGGTTCAAGGTTGCCGGGGTGCCGAAGGTGCTTTTGTCCGGCGATCACCGGAAAATAAATGAATGGCGGGAGAAGCAGGCGTAACTCTTGACCAGAATGGCCATGGTCGTGTATACTGTATTCCTATGAGCACTGTTATGGAAAAAGATACCGAATTGAATAACGAAGTACAGAAAGCGCCGGTCGAACACGACCCGGCGAAATTGGCGTTGCTGGAAGAGATGATGAAAGCCGGTCTGTATATGGGCAAGCGCCATGCGAAGACGCATCCGCGCATGAAACCGTATCTGTTCGGCGTCCGTAGCGGCGTTGAAGTCATCGATCTGGAAGAGACATTGAAGATGCTTGATGCGGCGATGGATTTTGTGAAGTCCAAAGTTGCGGCGAAGGGCGTCGTGCTGATGGTGGGATCAACTCCGGTGGCGAAGGATCTTGTGGAGGCGATGGCGAAGAAGCTCAGCCTTCCGTACGTGACTGAGCGCTGGCTCGGCGGAACGCTGACGAACTTCAAGACGCTGTCCAAGCGCGTCGCGCACTTCAAGAAACTGAAGAGCGACAAGGAATCAGGCCGGTTGGAGAAATACACCAAGAAAGAGCGGTTGAATATCGACCGGCAGATCACGAAGATGACGACGATGTTCGGCGGTATCGAACACATGGACCGTCTTCCGGATGTCGTGTTCGTCGTTGACGTCGCCAAGCAGATGACCGCAGTGCGCGAAGCGAAGCGCGTGAAGGCGCCGGTGGTGGGCGTTCTGAATTCCGACACCGATCCCGAATCCGTTGATTATCCGATTGCGGCGAATGACCGGAGCATGGCAAGTATCGCATGGATGCTGGCGCGCTTTGAGAAAGCGGTGCTGGAAGGCCGTGCGGCGGTGCCTGAAGCCGGCAAGGTGGTCGCGAAAGCGTAAGTATAATTGAGTCAATTTATCTATCCTATGAGCAATGCTGATGTGGTTCGGCTCCGCGAAGAGACCGGAGCGGGTATTATGGATTGCAAGCGCGCCATGGAAGAGGCGGGCGGCGATTACGAGAAAGCGAAAAAGATCATTGCGGAGAAGGGAGTCGCGAAAGCCGCGAAGAAAGCCGACCGGGAGACCGGAACGGGTCTTTTGGAGGCCTATGTCCACAACGGACGCGTGGGCGTTCTGCTTGAATTGCGCATGGAAACCGATTTCGTCGCGCATTCCGAGCCGGTGAAGGAATTTGCGCGCAGTCTCGCGATGCATATCGCCGCGATGGCGCCGGAGACCGTGGATGACCTGCTCCAGCAGCCGTTTGTGAAGGATCCGAATATGACCGTAGAGGCGGTTCTGAAGAGTGTGATCGCCAAAGTCGGCGAGAACATGAAGATCGCCCGCTTTGCCCGCTATCAGGTATAATAGAGGAGTGTCCTTGTAGTTCTTGCGCATGTACAACTTCATTCTTCAAACGATCATCATGGCCAGCCTGGCGGTGATCATCTATCTGTTCGCCCGGGCGATTCCGCGTGTCGGTGATCCGGCATTCGCCGGACGCGATCGCGATTACGTCGCCGACCTGTTGGATCGGCTGCCGCTTGAGAAAGCGGACGCTTTCGTGACGATGGCCCTGGAGAAACTGCTCCGCAAACTGAAGGTAGTGGTGCTGAAATTCGACAATATCCTGACGCGTCATCTGCATGGGTTGCGATCCGAAGCGCCGGGCAAGAATCTGAATGTGGGTCAGCTTTTCGGCCAGCCGGCATCCGAAACCAAGGAGGGAGGAGTTGAAAAGCAGGAGAAATCTGATACGCTGAAGTAAGCATCGGATGGGCGCTTCGCATAGCGGCAATTGCATCTGGCTGTAGACCAGACGTCTTTATGACTACGGGGGTTCGAGTCCCTCAGCGCCCACAAAATATAAAACTGCCATTAGGGCGGTTTTATATTTTTAGGTATGGCGCTGGACTCGAACCCGGAAAGAGGGTCGGAGAAACGGGAGTTTCTCCGTTGCGGAGGCATGGGAACCGCTGGGCCTGCCTGCCGGCAGGCAGGTTCCCAAGAGTCCTGCTTTGCCCGCCGAAACCTCGGTGAAGGCGGGAGCCTTGTCGAGGGGCGAGCGTTCTAGGAGCGGAGCGACGGAGTCCCTCACTGCCCACAAAGAAGCAAATCGGGATTTGGTTTATAAAAGACCCCCTATGGGGGTCGAAGTGCTATTTTCGTACTCGTGTTGAAATAGCATAAAGATAAGCAAGGATTGTTATGATTGCAATTCCGCATTCTGGAATTATACCTGGGTTCCAGTTTTTGAATATGACGAGTAGGAGACTGGTAAGGCCAAGCAAAGAAAGTCCGGCCATGATTATGAGCCCGTACTTTTCAATGAGCACTAGAATGAATGGGTGCTTCTTTCTATTTTTCATTTTTTCCCCACCCGCTAAGATCTATCAAAAATATAGATCTTTTTAACTGGTAAGTCAAAGCAGCTTGCGCTAGCAATTTAATTTTTATATTCTACAAGCAGGCTTACCTTGTTCTTCGCCGGCTATCGGCTGATGGCCGGCGAAGACGGGGCCTCAAGCCACCTTAGCTCAGCGGCAGAGCAACTCTTTTGTAAAGAGAAGGTCCCCGGTTCAAATCCGGGAGGTGGCTCAATTTATTTAATTGACTATCTTTCGATCACATTATTAATGCTGCTGTGCTGTAGTGGTAGTGCAATATATCATAGTAGATTAACCCTTCCATTTGTGAGATAATAGTTGATATATATATATATATGATTCCTAAAGAGAAACTTGTCGTTCTATATACTCAGCAAGGAAAGTCCATGCAGGATATCGCGTTTAAGCTGAATTGTTCACTGCATAAGGTGAAATATTGGATGGACAAACATCAAATTCCGATACGGACTCAAAGCGAGGCGACTTATATCAAGCGAAATCCGGACGGAGACCCGTTTCGGCTGGTGATGCCCCGAAACAGTGATGAGGCGAAGCTTTTCGGCTTGGGGCTCGGACTTTATTGGGGAGAGGGGACAAAGGCGAATAAGAATTCGATACGCCTTGGCAATACCGATCCGGGCATCATTATCAATTTTATCCGGTTTTTGGAGAAATTCTTCTCCATTAGGAAGAAGGATCTGAAATTCGGGTTGCAGATTTTCAGCGACGTTAATCCCCAAGAGGCGCTGGACTTTTGGATAAAAAGGCTTAAAATAAAGAACAGCCAGCTTAATAAGCCGATCATTACCAAATCTCGATCTCTCGGTACTTATCGCAAGAAAAGTAAGTACGGAGTTATGACGGTTATGTTTCATAACAAGAAATCAAGAGATGCATTGATCAAGTTATTGCCGATGTAGCTCAGTGGCAGAGCAACTCCATGGTGGGTCGCATGACCCTGCCCATTCCAGCGGCAACGCCGGAATGAATCCCGAATAACGGTTAATACCCCGCTTTGCGGGGCAAGACCGTGGCGAGTGTCAGAATTTGCTTTCGCAGATTCAGGACAAGCCCGAACGACTGACAAGGGGGTCGCCGTAGGCGACCAAGATACAGTCTAGCCCTCCTATAAATTTGTTTTGGCAAAAGAAGCGGAGGTGTAAGCGAAGGAGTAGGTCGTCGGTTCAATCCCGACCATCGGCTCACAAATTTCGTTAAAATTTCCGAGTCAAAAACGACGGAAATTTTAGTACGAAATTTAGTGCCCCGCCAAAGGCGGGGCTTCCGACATGTATTTCGTATATATTTTACAAAGCAAGAGGACAAATCGGTATTATATAGGATATACACGGGATCTTGTCGTGAGATTGAAGTATCATAATGGGGGAAAGACGAAATCATTACGGAAACATATACCCCTTGAAATTATTAAAATAGAGGAGTATGCTACAGTAGAACTTGCGCGAAGGCGCGAGAGGCAAATCAAAGCATACAAAGGAGGAGAAGCATTTAAAAGATTATTAAAATAAGATAACCCACGCCGTTGGCGGGGTGCTCACTGTTGTAGTAAAATTTACTGCGCATTGGGCTTGTAAATTTTAACAACACTGGCATGGCAGACTCCAAATTTTCAAAGAACTTAATAAAGCTCCGGTGCGAAACCTGCAAGGTGGTCAATTATTTTACGCGCAAAAACAAGAAGAAGGTTGAGCGGAAGATCGAGATGAGCAAGTGGTGCAAACACTGCCGCAAGCATACAAAGCATAAGGAAGCGAAGAGGTAAGCTCCGAAACAAATCCCGCATCTTGCGGGATTTGTTTATTGCGCTACAATAAGATAGCGAAAAGGGGGTGTCGTCCAACGGCAGGACTCTAGTCTCCAAAACTAGGTATCAGGGTTCGAATCCTTGCGCCCCCGCAAATTTAAAAAAAGCCAATGGCTGTTTTTAAATTAGGGCGACGAGGATTCGAATGGGAAGGGGTCGGGAAACGGGAGTTTCCTGTATCGGAAGGATCGGAAAACCGAGGGTTTCCGAGCTTCGTAACTCCTTGCGCCCCCGCAAAGTGCTATACTGAAAGTATATGAAACTTCTTCAATCGCGGACGTTTGCGTGGTGGGAGATGGGGATCGTGAAGGTGTGCCTGTTGTCGCTGGGCATCCTGCTGGGCCTGTATTTTTACCCGTATCTGGTTGGCCTGATTCCGCTCTGGTGGGTGCTGTTTGTGGCGACGACTTTGTACTTCGTTCCTCGGATTTTCAGCGGAAACTAGCGTTCTCTATCGCCCTGAGAGTATTTTGCCGTGTCTACTAATTGCAAATTATTTGCATTTATGATAGGCTGAGATACATGACACCGACAGGGAGGGGGATAAAAAAGAATATCGATTTCGCGGGACTGGTGCACGGCATCGGACTCAAAGCGACGCCTGCACGCCTGCG
>JAGWKK010000015.1 GCA_028865335.1 Patescibacteria group bacterium
GGGATAGAATTTCTCCGACGAGTGCCAGAACGAGAACAGGTCGGGATTCTGCTTCAGGACGTTCCCGAAGAGGATCATCTGATAATTCCGCGTCTTGATGATTTCATTCATGATATCGGTGGGATTGAGAACAATCAAGTCCAGTTTGACGCCGACCGCCTTCCATTCCTGCTGGAGGATGGCCGCGGTGTCGGTCATGAACTTCACATCCGGCACAACGAGCGAGAACTCGAGCGGCGTCACATCCGTCTGCTTGGCGAGTTTCTTCTCGCGGATCCCGGTCGTATCGTTCAGTTTCCAGCCGGCCTTGTCCAGAAGCGCGCTGGCGTCGTCGGCGGAAAAGGCATTGCCCGGATCGGCGCTATTGTCGTATCCGTCGATTGTCGGAAGCACGGGCTCGTTGACGACGATCGCATGTCCGTCGAAAACCGTCTGCACGATGGTGTTTTTGTCTGCCGCGAGCGTGAGCGCCTGGATGACTTTCTGGTCATCGAGGCCCGGCGTGGTCTTGTTGAAGAACACCGCATAGTATTCCGGGACGTTCTTTTCCAGAACGGTATGCGGAAGCTTGAGGTCGCCCAGCGATTGCGGGGCGATGCCGCCGAATCCGTCGATCTTGCCGGTATTGAAGGCGTCGATGAGATCCGATTGGCTCTGGTAGAACGTGACGGTGAATTCATTCAGGAACGGCTGCGGGCCCGGGAAGGACGGGTTGGCGCTCAGGTGATAGTCGGTGATGAAGCCGTCCGCGCGTTTTTCGATGGACGAGTACTGATACGGGCCGTCGCCGACCGGTTGGAGATTGTATTCCGACAACGGGAAATTCGCGACCGGTATGGTTCCCCAGATATGCTGCGGAATGACGAAGAGATCCTGCAGATTGTCCGGAAAGAAGACGTACGGCGCATGCAGCGAGAATTCCACTTCCCGTTCACTGATGCGGTTCGCGACCACGCCCTGCCACGCGAGCGCGAGCGGGGAGCGGCTGTCCGGATTCTGGATGGTGTCGAGCGTGAAAATCACGTCATCGGCGGTCAGCGGCTTGCCGTCGCTCCAACGGAGGTTGTTTTTCAGCACCACGTCCCATGTTTTCCCGCTGTCGTTCGTTTTGACGCTCTCCGACAGAGTCACCAGGTCGGCGAAAGTCAGGCGGATCAGGTCGTGGTCGGGATCGTTGGCACCGGCGATGACCGGATTCAGCGTGATCGGCTGACCGATGACGCCTTCCGCATACATCGGTGACGGTGCCGGCGTCTCCACGGTTGCGGCGTTGAAGAGGAGTATGCCGAGCAGGCCGGCGGCTACGAAAAGAATCAGCGCCGATCCGTAGACGACAAGCCGCTCGGTATGGGAAAGCGTGCGGAACAGTTTAATGAGAAAAGTGATCATTGACGATGCGGTGCCGCGGAAAACAGGCGGCTCGGAGAAACGATTAAGAGATGTGAATGGCGAAGAATTACAGCACCAACCCGATCAGGGCGAGAGCTGCGAAAACGACCGCGAAAACGATGGTGCTCCAGAAGATGATGTTCTCCAGGCCGCGGCGGGTCTGATAGAAGCTGTTCTCGCCGGATCCGCCGAGAACGCCGGAGATGCCCGAAGAACGCTCCTGCAGGAGTACCAGGACGATGAGGACGATGGAAACGAATATTTGTGCTATCGGAAGCCAGTTCATAAGAATGATTACGAGAGTCGCTTTGCGGAGAAGTGCAGTACAAGATTGACTGCGGTTATCAGCAGCGTTCCGTAGATAAGTGCTTGAGGTGTACTAATAGTAACATTCGTACTGAGAATGTCAAGAAGGTAGAGCATGCCGGCGTTGATGACGAGGATGAAGAGGCCGAAGGTCAGGAAGACGATCGGAGAGAGGAGCGCCTTCACGATCGGGCGGATGAGCCAGTTGATCAGCGTGAAAGTCGCAGCGGCAATCATGAGATCGGTGAGGTTGGTGGTGATCGTGAATCCGGCGATGAAGGTGCCGGCCAGAAGCAGCGCAATCAGGTTGCTGAAAAAGGTGAAAACGATATTCCAGAGCCACTTCATATAGATAGTATAGCGTATTTTGGGGCAATGATAAATGAAAAGGCCCGATGAAAATCTGGGAATCCGGAATTAGGAATTAGGAATTAGGAATTAGGAATTAGGAATTAGGAATTTCTTTTCGCGGGTCTTGCGGTGATAGCGGATGACGAAGTTGTGGGTATTCTGATCGGCCATCAGGACCAATTTCTGTAGTTCTCCGGGGAGTTCGGTCAGCGGAACCGGCAAGGGCTTCCATCCATAGATCTCCTGGTTCGGCTTGGCGAATGAAATCACCTTAATGACTTTGGACCCTTGACTATTATAGACCTTCGACTTTTCCAGTGCCCGTTTCGCCGCGCGGAACTGCGTGATGCCGCCGTCGATGATCATGAGGTCGGGGTACGTCCATTCGGGATGGTTCAGGCGCCGCGCGATCATGTCTTCCATCATCGCCGGATCGTCTTCCACCAACGGCGGACCGCCGGCGAATGTCGGGCTGTTCGCGTGTTTGAACTTGCGCCAGCTGTTCTTGTCGGCAGTCCATGCGCCGTTTTCCTTCCGCCATGCGGTCATCGCGCCGACAGCTTCTTTCCCGGCGAAGTGGGAGTTGTCATAGCATTCAGCTCGTGAAAAGGTAAATGGAAAATGTGACACGGCGTTCTTCGTATCTTGCTTTTCGCTTTCACCTTTCACCCTTAACCTTTCACCTGTTTCGAGATACGGCTGATGCGCCCAGATCTTTTCCAGCACGAGAAGGTTGTAGGGATCCTCGACAGTCTTCAGGAACGAGCGGTTCTTCCCGGACAGGATGTTTCTGATCTTCGTGATCGTGCGCCGGTAGGCCGTAATCTGCTGCTTGGTCGGAGTTTCCTGTTTATTGCAGCAATACCCCGGGCAGTTGCCGATCTGTGCGTTGAGGCAGATGCGGAGATGGGGTTTGCACGTGCAGTACGGGAATGAGCGGCGCAGCATCCGGAGGATCGCCTTGAGCGCGTTGCCGTCGGTGAACGGTCCGATGTATTCAGCGGATAGCGGATAGCGGATAGCGGTTAGGGATTTTTCTTTTTCACTAACCGCTGAACGCTTGACGCTCTGTGCTCTATGGAGCGGCTGGTGGGTCAGATAGATATGCGGAAACGTTTCCTTCGTGATGGCGACATAGAAATAGTTCTTGTCGTCGCGGAAGAGGACGTTGTATTTCGGCTTCAGCGTTTTGATGAGCCGGGATTCCACGATCAGCGCCTCGATGTTGGAGCGGAGGACGCGGGTTTCCAGGCGGGTCGCTTCCTCGTGGAGCGACTTCGTCTTGATGTCGGTGACTTTCAGGTAGCTCTTCAGGCGGTTGCGCAAATTCGACGCCTTGCCGACGTAGAGGACGGTGTCGCCGTGATAAAAGATGTAGACGCCCGGGTTCAGCGGAGATTTTTTGATTTTTTGGATAAGGCGGGATATCATGAATTCAGTTACTCAAAAAATACGGAGTTCGGATGGGAATGTCAAGGAAAGAAGTCGCTGACTCGCTCGCGGAAGTCCGCGCGGAGATCTTTCTTCGCGAGGCGCTGGGCATGACCAGGACGCTTGAGGTGGATTCCTATGCGCGTATCGGCTACATCTGCTGTCGCTTTGAGCTCTCGCGCACGTGCGTGCTTGCGGCGCTGCGAAGCGGCGCGCTGAGCGGCGAGAAGGACGAGCGGGGCCGTTGGAAGGTCTGGACCGGCGATGTGAGCGATTTCGCACTCAAACGCAACATCGAGCGCATTCTGAAGCGGGAGAGGCATGTGCAGGATCTCGCGACAATCCGGAAGAAGATCGGGAAGCGATTGAAGTTCGTATTAAAAAGCCGCCGTTAGGCGGTTTTGTTTTTGGAAAGAATCTGTTCCGCAAGGTTATGAGCGTACCCCATCAGGGAGTCTGCGAATCTGTGCGCAAGCACTCTCCGCGTAAATCGGTCTTCCGTGCGGTCATATTTCTCCATGAAGCGGTCCTCCATTTCTGCGACCTCCGCGAGTTGCGCCGGATTGAGTTCAACTCCGATTCTTTTAAAAAAATTCACTATCTGCTTACTCGGCTTGGCGGCCATGAGATCCCTCGGTCGTTGAGAACTTTTATTACTATAACCGAGAGATGCCAGTGCCGCAAACGGCGATAAAAAACCACCGTCAACACGGTGGATTTTTCTTCTGTTTTTTGACCCATGCTTGGAGTCGTTTGATGTTCCTGGCACGAACGGCCTCTCTATCCTTCGGCTTCGCTTTCAGAGCGTCATGGATACCCTTTACGATCATTTTGCTGAGAGTGGTATTTTGAGCGGGCGAGAGGTCGGGAAGGATTTCTCTGAGAACGGCCTGATAAGCATTCCTCAATTGAAGTTCGATGACCCGTCTGGCATCGCCGTCATGCCATGCGCCGCAGGCACAGGGGCCGCTGACGACGTCGCATCGAGTGCCGGCGTTGGAACCCATATCGACGAAATCGCCGTGGGCCTGCACGAGGGTCTGATCGATTGCGCGTTTTACCATACAGCAGCGATAAAGCTCATCCGCATCTTTGTGAACATGCTTCTCGGGGAACTCCTTGATCTGCTCAACGGTCGTGCTCATTCCTTTTTCCTTTTATCAAAAACCCGCCTCAGTATACCGAGGCCAGCTCCGAATTGCAAGAAAGGAATATCTACTCCAACAGCCGCAGCAAACTTTCGCCGGTCATTTCCTTCGGTTTGGGGATCTGCAGAAGTTCCAGGACGGTTGGGGCGACATCGGAAAGGATGCCGATCGTTTCCGATTCGGCCAGATCGACTTCGGTCCGGGATTTTTGTTTGGTGAATGCGTTGCCGACGATATAGATCGGGACAGGGGAGGGATCGTGCGTGGTGGTCGGCTCGCCGGTGCGCGGATTCATGAGCACCTCCGCATTGCCGTGATCGCCGGTGACGAGCAGGACGGCGTCCTGCTCCAAGACCGCGCGGACGAGTGCGCCGACGGACTCATCCACGGTCTTGACCGCGATTTTCGTAGCTTCAAAATTGCCGGTGTGCGCGACCATGTCGCCGTTCGCGAGATTCGCGAGGATGAAATCGAATGAGTGTTCGCGGATCGCCTCGGTGACGCGGGCCGTGATTTCGGCGGCGCGCATCTTCGGCTTTTCGGCGAAGCTTTTCACCCGCTCCGAGGGGATCAGGACGCGGTATTCGTTCGGGAACGGTTCTTCGCGGTAGCCGTTGAAGAAATAGGTGACGTGCGCGTACTTTTCCGTTTCGGCGATGCGGAGCTGGGTTTTGCCGTTTTCCGAAAGGACGCGGCCGAGCGGCATCGTGATGTTGTCTTCGGGAAAAGCAACCGGCGCGGTGAGCGACGCGTGGTATCGCGTGAAGGTTCCGCGGTAGAGGTTTGAGAATTCCGTGCGCGGAAAATGGGAGAAGTCCGACGCGATGAACGAGGTGGCGAGCTGGCGGATGCCGTCTTCGCGGAAATCGAAGAAGAGGAGCGCGTCGTTCTCCTTGACGCAGGCGTCCGGAGCGATGGTGTGCGGTTCGATGTACTGATCGATCAGCGAACGGTCGTATCCTTCTTTGATGACATCCTCGATCGTCTTTCCGGCCGGACCGGCGCCGGTCATCGCGTTGTAGGCGAGCTGGGTGTGATCCCAGTGGTTGTCCCGGTCCAGGGCGTAATAACGGCCGGCGATGCTGCCGATGGTCCAGCCGGAAGGGATATCCGTCGTCAGCCGCTTCACCAGCGTCAGGAATGACCGCGGCGCGCTGTCTTTTCCGTCGCAGAACAGATGGAGGTTGATGTTCGCGACGCCGTTGTTTTTGGCGAGCGCGATCAGCGCGACGAGGTGCTCGTAGGAAGCGTGGATATTCCCTTCGGTCAGCAGGCCGGCGAGATTGAGCGCGCTGTTGTTCTTTTTGACGTGTTCAAAGGCGTCCAGAAAGACCTTGTTTTTCGCGAAGCTGCCGTCGCGGATCGCGAGGGTGATGCGGGGATAGTGCTGATAGAGGACGCGGCCGGCGCCGATCGTCAGGTGACCCACTTCGCTGTTGCCCTCTTCGTTCCAGGGGAGTCCGACTGAAATACCGGACGCCTGGAGGGAGCCCATCAGAAAGTTCTCCTTGATATAGTCGATATTGGGAGTTCCCTGGATGTAGATCGGGTTGGAGTCGTTCTTTGCGCCGATGCCCCAGCCGTCCAAAATGGTCAGAATTACTTGACGTTTCGCCATGTACTTTATTATACTACAGGAGAACCGATTTTCGTGAGAGGTTCATATATTAATTAACTCGTTCCTAAACTTGTATTGTACGACGGCGGGGATGTTCCGGGAGAAAACGGACCCATCCGTGTCGTAACTGAAACGTGCGTATGAAAAATTTAGCGAACAATTACATACAGTATGGTAACAGCACTCATTGCGGCAGTGGCGTTGCTTTTGGGCATCGCCGGGGGATATGTGATTCGTCAGACGGTTGTCGGGCGGCAAGCTAACTCGGTAGAACAGAAAATTAAAAATTGGATGGAAGAAGCGGAATCCCGTTCCAAGGGTATCGTTTTGGATGCCAAGGAGCGCGCGGCGAAGCTTCTGGAAGAGGTGAAAGTGGAAGAGAAGTCGCGCAAAGTCCAGTTGGATAAATTGGAAGAGCGCATTTTGAAGAAAGAAGAGACGCTGGAGAAGCAGCACGCGGACGTGGCGGCGCAGAAAATGAATCTGGAGGAAGAGGCGCGGCGGGTTGCCGGCGTGCAGGCGGAAACCGAGGCGATGAAATCCAAGATTCTTACCGAGCTTGAAAAGGTGGCCAATCTTTCGGTGGAAGACGCGAAGAAGCAGGTGCTCCAGAAGGTGACCGAGGGTCATCGGGGCGAACTGGCGGTCGCGCTCAATAAGTTGGAGACCGAGCGCCGCGAAGAAATCGAAAAGAAAAGCATGGAAATCATCACCACGGCGATCCAGCGCTATGCGCGTTCGCACGTCGCCGATGTGACGACCAGCTCATTCCAGCTTCCGAACGAGGAAATCAAGGGAAAGATCATCGGCCGCGAAGGCCGCAACATCAAGACACTGGAGCGCCTGACCGGCGTGGAAATCGTCGTGGATGAGACGCCGGATACGATTCTGCTCTCTTCGTACGATCCGCTCCGCCGTGAAACCGCGCGCATGGCGCTGGAGAAACTGCTGAAAGACGGCCGCATCCAGCCGGCGAAGATCGAGGAGAAGGTGACCGAAGCGCAGAGCGAACTGAACCGCCGCATGATGGAAATCGGGGAAAACGCGGCGATGGAAGTCGGCGTTGTGGGCCTGCCGAAGGAGATCATCCAGCTGCTCGGCCGCCTGTATTTCCGCACCAGCTTCGGCCAGAACGTACTCGTGCACTCCATTGAAATGGCGCATATCTCGGCGATGATCGCGGCTGAACTCGGCGCGAACGTGGAGATCGCCAAGAAGGGCGCGCTCCTGCACGATATCGGCAAAGCCATCGACCACGAAGTGCAGGGAACGCACGTGGAACTGGGACGTAAGATCCTGCAGAAATACGGCATCGACGAGGAAGTCGTCAAAGCGATGCAGTCGCACCATGACGAATACCCGTATTCCACTCCGGAATCCTATATCGTGACGGCGGCTGACATCCTATCGGCAGCCCGTCCGGGAGCCCGCCGCGGAACCGTGGAGAACTACATCAAGCGCTTGGGCGATCTGGAGAAGATCGCGACCAGCTTTGACGGCGTGAAGAACGCGTACGCGCTCTCCGCCGGCCGCGAGATCCGCGTGTTCGTCATTCCGGAAAAGATCGACGACTTCGGCGCGCTCCAGATGGCGCGGAATATCGCGAACAAGATCCAGACCGACATGAAGTATCCGGGCGAAATCAAAGTCAACGTCATCCGCGAAATGCGGGCCGTGGAAGTGGCAAGGTAGTCACAAAGTCAAAGGTCAAAAGTCCATAGGGTCAGGGATAAGAAATACCCCTCAAGCGAGAGGTGTTTCTTAATTATAAAAGGCGCCTGACGCGCAGCCTCTCTTCGAAGGAGTCGGCTTTTTTGCGATCGGATAAAAATCAGCTTCGTCGGGAGGGAGTTTTGGTGAGACATATTTGTATTTGACAACGGGAATTTTTCTTAGTATCCTTTATGTGGTTCTCAATACTGGCACAAAGAGGAGCTCACATGAACCGCGTACACGCGTTCACCCAGCCGGAACGGATGGCGATCGAGGAAGTGCTGAATCTTCTGCGCAACGGCAGGATGGAGGTGGTGAACATGCAGTTCTTTTCCCGGATCGAATCTTCGCCGGTGATGCCGATCAATGAGCCGAAGGTGCGGGAGGTCAATAAGGATCATAACGATTCGAAAACCCCGTATCTCCAGACTACGGTACGATTTTTCTGCCGGGGAGTCATGGTTGCGGCAGTGGTTATCGAAGGATGCTTCAGCAGAGGGCGCCGTGCGTCAGGGGCTTTGTTCATGTGGCGAACCGCTGCACTGAAAGCGCGGCTGTATTATTGGAGGAATTCGGATCAGCCGGCACGCTCGAGGCGCTGGATGCGGTTTACTCCTTTGCATACGAATTACGGGTCTATGTATGATGACACCGTTCGGGAGGAGCTGAAATTTCAGAAAGGAGTGGCCTCATCTCTTGGGTGGGGGAGAAAGCTGGATGGTTCCGAAGAGCATAATCCCCTGCGGTCCCGGTGAATCTGGTCGGATAAACTTAAGGCGCACTGCGCCTTTTTTGTTTTCCTCCCGAAAATTTTGTATAATGAAGAAACACTTTTATAAACTAAGGTCGAATAGAAGTATCAAGTTGCATGTATCAGGCATCACGTATTGAGAAAAACCATTCTTGATACTTGAAACCTGACACCTGACACATCTTACCTATGACAAAAGAAGGATTGGTGGAGGCGGTGATGAAGGCGACGAAGATGGAAACCAAGAAAGCCGCGCAGGCGGCGACGGAGGCCGTTTTTGAAGCGATCACCAAGACACTCGCGCGCGGCGAAGAGGTGACGGTGACCGGCTTCGGCACGTTCCGTGCCGTGAAGGTCGCAGCGCGCCAGGGCGTGAACCCGAAAACCGGCGAAAAGATCCAGATCGCCGCGGCGGTGAAACCGAAATTCAAGGCAGGCAAAGGACTGAAGGACGCAGTGAAATAGTTTCCGGAGGTTCGCGTGTGAGGCGCGGATCTGTCGCGGAAAATTAAAAAATCTCCCGTTCGGGAGATTTTTTAACGCATCAGTTTCGCGCTGAGCTGTATGAAAATCTGATAGGCGTCCGCGACGAATCCGTATGACTGCTGGGTGAGTAGTTTGGCGTCGGCGATATTGCGCTGGACAGTCGCGTCATTCGCGGCGGATGCCAACGTCGTCGTGGAGAGGGAAGTGTTCAGCGCGATCATGAGCAGTGTCCTTGCCTGCTGATGCAGGTCTTCCGCGCGCTGGATATCGGATCGGGCATGGCCGACGGCCGCATTCGCGGCGTCTTTCGCGTCGCCGAGCGGCCGGACCGCGATGTCTTCCGCGACTTTGGAAGCGCGGGATTCGGCGGTGGAGAGCACGGAATTCTCCTGATACACGAATGCGAAAGCGACTATCTTTTCCAGCTTGGAATCATAGACGGCGGTGCGCCAGTTTTTGAAATCTTCGGCAAGCTGTTTCACCTCATCAGCGGTCGCCGCGGTGTCCAGGCGGGCGCGGATCTGCGTGAATGACGCCTGATTCTCCGCAAGCAGGGACGACAGCCGGTCGCGCATGGCGGATTCGCTCGGGGAAAGATTCTGCAGCTGGTTCAGCTGATCCGAAAGATTCCGTTGCTCGGCGAGAGTGAGGTCGAAGACGCGGCTGACCGTATCTTTGCGCGCGGCGAGCTCCTGTGCGGCGATCTGAGCCGGGGAGAGTTCGGGGGATTGGCGGGCGGCGAAAAGGGAAGAGACGCTCTGCGTGATGCCGCCGAGGAGCGATTGCAGCGAAAAAGCTGCCGATGCCGGTGCGGGTTGCCATAAAAGAGCCGCAACGCCGAATGAAACGAGCGTTCCGGCGATGAGGTGTTTAGAGCGAGGTATCATGTGAAGTCGTCTTGTTCGCATCCGACGCCGGTGCGTTTGCCGAGGCCTCATTGAGCGCCATGGCCACTTTCTGCGGCGCGGTGTCGTAATAGCTGAGCTGGGCGATCTTGAACTGGATATTGAGGTTGTCCAATTCGGAGTGGAGGCTTTGCGGGTCAAGCGCCGAAAGGACGGCCGGCGCAAGCACTTCCTTGTTCAGGAGCGAAAGTCCGCTGGCGA
The DNA here is from genome assembly GCA_028865335.1 of Patescibacteria group bacterium. GTDB lineage: Bacteria > Patescibacteriota > Minisyncoccia > UBA6257 > 02-FULL-45-10c > REEB48. The sequence goes on from JAGWKK010000015.1 coordinate 10,300, forward strand.
GCAGGAAGATGAGCGCCGCGGAAAGCCCGAACGCCGCGCCTGACTGGAACGCCCTCGTCAGAGCGGTGCGGATGGAAAACGGCTCTCGGGCGACCTGCGGCGCGCTCAAAATATACCCGCGGGATCGGGCGGTATAGGCCGGGTCGGGCCGGATCGTTTTAAATTTGGTGAAATGGTTTTCCATATTTTGTTTCGTAGATCGTCTTGAGATCTTTGAGCGCGCGATGCTGCATGAGCCGGACGGCGCCTTCGCTCTTATCCAGCGCGGCGGCGGTTTCCGCATACGGCAGTTCTTCGACGAAGCGCATGATGATCAGGTCCTGATAGTCGGGGCGGAGTTCCGCGATGCATTTCTGCAGCGTCTCCATCTCGAGCGTCCCGTTCAGCTCTTCCTGACTGGAAGCGACCGGCCTCAGCAGATCCTCGTTGACCATCTCGATCTGCACCGTATTTTTGGATGTCCGGTAGAAATCGATGACGGCATTGCGCGCGATCTGGTACAGCCAGCTGGAGAACGGGTGACCACGATGGCGATAGCGCGGCATATTCTGCCATGCGCTCAGAAACACTTCGTGAGTCAGGTCCTCAGCCTGATCTTTCCGGCTCACCTTGAAGAGGATGAAACGGTAGATCTGCGGGATGTAGTGGTCATAAAGGGCTCCGAACGCATCCCGGTCGCCCTTCTTTGCCTGTTGAATATACTGTTTTTCTCCTTCTAACATATAGAACGAATGAGAGAGGAAACTATTTCACGGGGTTCGACGCCCCTTTATGAGCCCTCGCCTTCATTATAGACCTCTTAGAATTCCCGTAAAAATCAAAAACCGTACCATTTCTGCGGTACGGCCTGCGATTCCAGTATGCCATCGTTGCACGGAAAATTCAATTTTAAGAATATTTGAGCAAAAAAAGACCCCCGCACCGCAATTGCAGCGCAGGGGTCGGAAGTCAGAAGTCAACAGTTACAACTGTTTACATAGTAACTCAATGCCAGATATTTGTCAATACCCGGTTACGGCTTGCGGCTGATTCGATTCCTGAAATACAAAATAGAAAATACCAAACAAAGTTTGGTGTTTTCTATTTGTGCCCTCGGAGGGAATCCGTCGCTCCGCTCCTAGAACCCTCGTCCCTCGACAAAGCCTGCCTGCCGGCAGGCAGGCTCGGGACTCTTGGGAACCTGCCTGCCGGTAGGCAGGCCCAGCGGTTCCCATGCCTCCGCCACGGAGAAACTCCCGTTTCTCCGACCCTCTTCCCGGGTTCGATTCCCTCCTTATTGCAAGGCACCATAAAAACGCAGCCGATCATGGCTGTATTTTTTATGGTGCCCTCGGAGGGAATCGAACCCCCATCACCTGGTTCGAAGCCAGGCACTTTATCCATTAAGCTACAAGGGCGGACTACTGCTTCATGTATATCAGGAAAAACGGCAACGCGCAACGAAAACCGATCGCGCCCGCTTTTCATTTATGCCGAAAACGGGTACGCTGGGAACAGGTGAATTTCGGAGTGTAGTATAGTGGCAGTATACGTGCTTTGGGAGCACGAGGTCTGGGTTCGATTCCCAGCACTCCGACAATCGTGGAAAAACCGCAGGCTATGCGGTTTTTTGACGGGTATTGACATATATTGTGTAATATGCTATACTGTGTTTGTTCTTTGATTGACTCATTTTGAAGATCTTCGCGGCCCTTCGTGGACCGCGAGGTACCCCGGCCGGCTTCGCCCCCTTGGCTCCTCTGTATACTCCTGAGCCCAGGGCCGAAATGCCCGCCGACGCCGGCTCGAAAGAGCCACCACGGCATCCTCATCAAAACATGAGGGTGTCGGCCAACAAAATGCGGATCAACCCCGACTTCCAAAAAACGGGGCATCCGTAAGGAGGTAGTGTGACCTGGCCCTAGTGGGACAGCGAAAAAAGAAACGGGACTCGACTAAGATAAGGAAAAACGAGGACCCGCCTGCCGGTGCATAGCGAAAGCGAACACCGGCATACTTTTGCCGTTCATGTCGTTGTAATGGAGGATGGATACGATGTCCATGTCTTCGGAAGCGAAGGAGCGCCGGCGCGAGCTGTTGCAGTGCGGGTTGGCGATGCCTCCCGGCGTTTCGTCCGAGCAGGACGACGACGAGACGGTCGAGGTCCCTACCTCGGCGAGCCGCAAGGCGTTCATTCTGCTCGAAGAAGTGGGTCCCCGGGATGTCGCGTTCGGCAGACTGAGCGACAGCCAACTCGAGACGTGCATGGATCCGCTCGCTTTCGCGACGCGGAGGCGGGACCCCGAGACGTCCGAGCGCAAGGGGCTCTGGCGCAACATGCGCCTCTGCTGAGCTGTCGGGCGGGTCGTGAAGCCGGCTCGAAAGAGAAAATCTTCAAAAGGAGCGTCGATGCCGCGACGAAAAATCGGCACCAAGGGCCCTGCGCAAGCGGGGCCTTTTCTTCCTTGAAATAAATCGGGGAAGGGAATAGTATGAGGGTAATGTACGAAATGAAGGGAATGGAAATGGGGAAGGATCCTCGAAAAACCAAGAAGGAATTTATCAGAGTCTCTGAGGGGCTGCCGGCTCCCGTGACTCCGGGACAGGAAGAAGCGACTCGTGATCCGTTAGAAGTTCTCGCGAACCGCTATTCGGGCATGTCGCGCGAAGAGATTGAGAAGAGTGTGGAATTTGATGCCGATGCGGTCGCTCAGCGGGTTCGCGATCGGGCAGTCAGAAGCGCCCTACGAAAACGCAAAAAGCATTAAAAAACTCCGACGCAAGCCGGAGCTTTTCTTTTACATACTGCGGGATTATTTGGTCATCGTATCAAACTCGGCCATTTTCGCGTTGAATGAATCATTGAGAGCGTTGATGTCCTGCGCGGTCGCGTTCATGGCCTGAATGCTTTTCGCGACCTCGTCCGCGTTCTTCGGGATGGACCCCGAGAATTTGAGAGTCAGTGTCTGGAAGAGGCCGCTGAGCGAGTCGTTATAGACGATCAGCTTGCCGATGAGGGAAAGTTCATCGGTCGCCGCGCTGATGGCGAGATCCCGCGCTTTGGTCGGGGTGATGCCCTGGGCTGCCGTCGCCATCGCCGAAAGGTCGTTTGCAAGCTGGGTCGATGTCGCATGCATTCCCACGGCCAGAGAAAGCTCCGTTTTCGTAAGCTTGAGCGCGTCGGCGAAGTCATTCTTTTGGTCGTACTGGGAAATCAGCTTGAGGTTGTCCAGCGACGCATTCAGTCCGGCGATCAGGGATTCCGCTGTTTTGGCATTCTGCACGCGGGCCTCGGTGAAGGCGGTCGGAATGAAGACTTTCTCCGAGACCAGATAATAGGTCCCGACGCCGATGAGCGCAAGAATGGTCAGGGTGATAAGCGTCTTGATATTTTTTGATGTCTCCATAAGGCGGGTAATAAGAAGCTGCTTTTGCAGCAGTATCTGCAGTATACGGCGGAAAAGGACTGATTTCAAGATGAGCGGGTAAGGGGAATAAAAGTTTCGCTCCCGGCTGGATAGCCCGCTCGCCTGCCTACCGGTAGGCAGGCTCACTCGAACCACATCTGGGCACCCCTGCCTGCCGGCAGGCAGGTTCGGTTTCCCGCTCCTTCCTGATACGGGGTGCGGCTGGTTCGATTCCCCAAAATGAAAAACAATACCCGTAAAGAGTATTGTTTTTCATTTGAGCGGGTAAGGGGAATCGAACCCCTGTCCACAGGTTGGAAACCTGTTGTATTACCACTATACGATACCCGCTGAATGTATTTGAAAGTATAGCCAGGATCGGCGATCTTTTCAATGACGGCCATGTAATAAAAATCGCCCGGACCGGTGGTCGGGGCGAATGACGTTCAGAGGGCGGGCTTCCAGACGTATTCCATCGTGTTGTTCGGGGAGGAGTTCGCGAGCTGTGCCGCGAATGCGGATGTCAGCCGTCCCAGTTTCATGGCGAACAGTCCGAGCGGACTCGGGCGGTCGGTGATCCGGATGACGGATGCTTTGTCGTCCTTGATGAGTTCTTTTGCCGCATCGATCGCGTTTTCTTCGTAGCCGATCTGGTCGATGAGGCCGAGCGCCTTTGCGTCTTCGGGACACCAGACGCTGCCGTCCGCGAAGCCGTACACCGTCTTCATCGGAAGGTGTCTTCCGGAGCTTACGGTCGTGACGAAACGCTTATACATCTGGTCGACAAGGCGCTGATTGACGGCGCGATCTTCCGGCGTCACATGGCGCATGGGGGAATTGATGTCCTTTTCCTTTCCCGATTTGATGACCGTGGATCTGACACCGAGCTTCTGCATGAGGTCGGCGTATTCCATGCCTTCCATGATGACGCCGATGCTGCCGAAGATGCCGGTAGGCGTTGCGACGATCCGGTCGGCCGAGGCGGACATATAGACAGCGCCCGATGCGGTAAGTCCGTCATAAAACGCGACCACCTTTTTCCCGCTCTTCTGCATCTTCTTGATCTCGTGGTGGACGATATCGGACGGCACCACATCGCCGCCGGGACTGGTGATGTCCAGCACCACGGCTTTGACGGTCGGATCCTTCTCCGCGTAGCGGAGCTTCTGCAGCAGCGCATCGGCGGAAGGATCCGTGATTGCGCCGGCGAACTTGATGAGCGCGACTGAGTTCTGTGTTGACGCCAGCGTGACATATTCGCGATTGAAGTTGTCGGTCCGCACATGCTCCGAAGCCATGGCCGTTGCCATCGGCGCTTCGTGCGGGTCGCGGAACGAGTAATACATCTTCGTCGCGATCATGCCGATGCTGAAAAAGACAACCGAGAACAGGGCGAGTCCCTTGAACCACATGAACGCGAGTTCTCCCTGCGTCTTCGTGCTCTGGAGAGACATGTATTTCTCGCCGGAATCGGCGAATTTCTTCATGCTCTCGATAAGACCCTTCAGCTGCTCGTTATCCATGCGTACTCCTTTTTCGATTTTCAAATATCTTCCTCAGCTTAGGGTATCGCCGCAGCTGCGTCAACTAATATAGAGTCATGGTATGAAAATGAAAAATCCGGCCAGTGCCGGATCTTTCCATAGTGTGCCGCGGGAGTGAATCGAACACTCGACGCCAGCCTCTTCAGGGCTGCGCTCTACCACTGAGCTACCGCGGCATTTCTATTGTTTTTTTAAGATATCGCCTCCCTGCTGCTGACTTTAAATATAACTCTCTTTTCCGTGCCTCTACAAATGTTTGGCACGATTCAGTATAAACTACCTTAAGGTCCTTCATTTTCGCAGTTGTTCTCGTGTGCCCGCTTCTATGCTCTTTCAACCTGCGGTCAAGATTGGAGGTTAGCCCCTTGTATAGTTTATTTTGTGAATCACGAAGTACGTATACCGTGTACATATTTTATCTGAGCCCCGCCCGAACGTGCCGTTCGGTACGGGCGGGTACCGCGGCTTAACTCTTGTTCATTCTAATTTGGACGATGCCAAAAGGCAAGCGCGGAACAAGGGTGTTATTCCAGATGGATGGCGGTCTGGAATTCCTGGAATTTCTTGAGCAGTGCGGGATGGGCAGAGAGGCCGGGATCGTTGGAAAGAAGCGCTTTGGCGGTGTCGCGGGTCGCTTTGACCAGCAGGATATCCTGCAGGGCGTCCATGGCGACGTCGGGAAGCCCGGTCTGTTTATCGCCGAGAAACTGGCCCGGTCCGCGGATCTGCAGGTCCTTTTCCGCAAGCTCGAAACCGTTTTTCGCCTCGATCAGTGAATCCAGCCGGGCGTGCGTCGTGGCTGAGCCGGAATCGGTGAAGAGGAAGCAGAACGACTGGTGTTCGCCCCGGCCGACGCGGCCGCGGAACTGATAGAGCTGGGCGAGTCCGAACCGGTCCGCGCCTTCGATCATCATGATGGTTGCGTTCGGCACATCCACGCCGACTTCGATGACGGAAGTGGAGACCAGGATGTCGTATTTCTTGTCCTGGAAATCCTTCATGATCTGATCTTTCTCTTTTCCTTTCATCTTTCCGTGCAGCATCGCGACGCGGAGATCCGGAAACACCTTCTGCGACAATTTCTCGTATTCTTCCTTGACCGATTTCAATTCCAGCGCCTTGCGCCTGGCTTCGCTGAGAATGAGCGGTCCTTTCGATTCGTCTTCCGACACCGTGCCCGGCTCGATGCGCGGGCAGATGACGAACGCCTGCCGCCCCTTTTCAATCTGCTGGCGGATGAATTCATACGCTTTCTTGCGGTTTTCCGGCGCGACGATCTTGGTAGTGATCTCTTTGCGGCCCGGCGGAAGTTCGGTGATGGTGGAAAGATCCAGGTCGCCGAAGACGGTGAGCGAGAGTGTGCGGGGGATCGGCGTTGCGCTCATGGACAGAAAATGCGGCGCGCGCGATTCCTGGCCCTTGAGCAGCGCGGCGCGCTGGGAGACGCCGAAGCGATGCTGTTCGTCCACGATGGCGAGGCCGAGATTCGCGAAAGCGACGCCTTTCTGGATGACGGCGTGGGTGCCGAGGACGACTTTGACGTTGCCCGCGGCGATCTCTTTCAGGAGCTTTCCCTTGGTCATCTTCTGGGTGATCCCGTCGCCGAACGACAGCTCGGTCTTGTTGGCGGTGAGCAGCGCGACGCCGCCGTCGAACCACGGGAAGGTTTTCAGGATCGTGCGGTAATGCTGGCTCGCGAGTACTTCGGTCGGTGCCATGAATGCGGTCTGCGCGCCGTCTTTTGCCGCGACCAGCGCCGCGATGGCCGCAAGAACGGTCTTGCCGGATCCGACGTCGCCCTGCAGCAGCCGGTTCATCGGCCGCGGCTTCGCGAGGTCCGCGATGATTTCGTGGAGGCTGTCCTTTTGGGATGCGGTGAGTTGGAACGGGAGATTCTGCACCATGTGTTCCAGATCCTGATCGGCGACCGGCAGCGCGGGCGCGGTCGTTTCGGCGAGCTTCATTTTCGCGGTGAGGTTGTTCAGCTGGAGGAGGAAGAGGTTTTCAAACGCGAATCGCTTTTTCGCGCCGGCCGCATCCGCCGCCTGGAGCGGGAAATGCATGCGCTTGATCGCGACATGGAGGCTCGGCAGCTTGTTCTCCTTCAGGATCTCCTCCGGAAGAAAATCTTCCACCGGATCGAGCGAGCGGAGGATCGGTTTGATCAGAAAACGCAGTCCCTTGGAAGTGAGTCCGCGGGTTTCCGGATAGATCGGGATGAGGCCGGCGGTGTGTTTCGCTTCGCCTTTGCGCGCAGAATCGATCGGCTCATAGGAAGGGGACGCGAGATAGATTTCGCGGTTGGAGCGGGTCACTTTTCCGGCGAAACTGTAATAATGTCCCTGCTTGAGGATGTTGGTGACGTACGGCTGGTTGAACCAGGTCGCTTTGATGCCGCCGGTGTCATCCACGATGATGGCTTCGGTGATGAGAAGATTCTTTTTCCAGGTCCGGCGGGTGGAAATCTGGTTGATCATGCCCTGGATGGTCGCCGACTGGTCGACGGCGAGTTCGCCGACGGGGACTATCTTGGAATAATCCTCGTAGCGGAAGGGGAAGTGCCACAGCAAATCCTTCACGGTCCGGATGCCGAGCTTCTGGAGCTTCGCGGTGAACTTGGGGCCGACGCCCGGCACCGCGCTCAGTTCGGTTGTGAGCTGTATGCCTGCCATGAGGGATATCCCTTCTGAAGATGTACATAGTATATCAGATTTTAGTTATTAACAATACTCAGTTTCCAGTCCATATCGCATATGCGGTATAATCTCATACATGAAGAATGACTTAAGACGTCGGGCGACAGATTTAAGAAAAAAGGGATTGAGCTATAACGAAATTCGCAAAGAAATAGGCGTTTCAAAAAGTACGCTCAGTACATGGCTCAAAATGGTCCCCCTCGCAGCTGAACATAAGGAACGGTTTTATACCAAACAGATCTACATTCTATCCTTGGGATCAAAAAGCCAGAAAGAGCGGCGAGCGCGCGAGGTTGCGGATATCGTTCGTCGTGCTGAGGAGGAAGTTTCATCACCCGTTTCTTTCGAAGCATATCGTTTGATGGGGGCGGCGCTCTATTGGGCGGAGGGGAGTAAGTACAATATGTTCGAGCTTACCAATTCCGATCCGCGCCTCATTCTGTTTTTTGTTCGCTGGGTCGACTTGGTGTTTGGAGTGAGGTCGGGACAGCTAAAGATGCGGTTAAATATCCATGCCCAGCAAGATGAGTCGGAAATAAAGAAATTCTGGTCCGAGCTTACCGGAATACCTCTGGCAAATTTCGGAAAAACATACATAAAACCACCGGGGCGTGGGTTTAAGAAGAATAATCTCTATTATGGCACTGCGCGGGTTGAGGTTCCTCGGAGCGTGGACATGAGACACAGAGTTTTCGGATGGATTAAGGGCGCAACGCGCAGTATGGACCGAGATATTGAATTTATTGAAAGAAAGTGGCATTCTCTGAAGGAGAAAGAGAGGCCGATTAATCTATAGCTCCTATAGCTTAGTGGTAAAGCACTCGCCTCTTAAGCGAAGTACCTTGGTTCGATTCCAAGTGGGAGCACATATAATAAAAGCCGCCTCGGGGGCTTTTATTGTTTCTATTTTGATTACATCTACAATCGTTTGCGCGCGCGGGCGGCGATGAGGCGCTCAAGAACGATGAACAGGATGACGGCGATGAGGAGGCCGACTTCGCCGTAGCGGATGTAGTTTTTGAAATAGGCGAGAGAGGCGCTGGAGAAATAGCCGAGGCCGCCGATAATGAAGAGCCATACCAGCGTTGCCAGAATGTCGCTTTCTTCGATGTTGCGCCATTTCAGATTGAGCATGCCGGCGCGGGTGATGATGGCCCGGTTGAATCCGTACGTGAATTTGGAAATGAAAATGGTGTGGAACGGCCGTTCGCGCAGATGCTCGTCGAAGGGGCGCGCGATCCGTTCCGCCCATGCGCCCACGAATGCCAGCGACTTCGCCCTTTTTATCTTATAGCCGAGCGAGTACCAGAGCGTATCGCCGATGATCATGCCCCAAAGCGCGGTGATGAAGATCGGAACGGCTGAAAAATAACCCTGATGGGTGAGAAAGGCGGCGATGAAGAAAACCGTTTCGCCTTCCACCATCATGCCGATGAAGAGGATGAGGTAGGCCGCCGGTTTCCATGCCAGAAGGGAGGCGAGAAAAAGTGGCTGCATAGCAAGTGCGCCGACAGGCGCATGATGATTCATTCTAGCACGATTTCCCGGCGTCTTGCATTCTCCTTCCGTTTCTTTATACTCAAGGACGGACGTTTGAGAGGTGAAAAACATGAAGAAGATCGCGATGCTCGTCGTTGCCGGATCCGCGCTGCTGTTCGCGCAGGGTGCGTCCGCCGCGCAGTCGGTCAATCTGCGGGGCGTGAAGTCCTGGAAATGGCCGCCGCGGGCCAGGGTGTACGTGGAGAAGGCGCTGAGTCCGGCTCCGGGCGCGCAGGTAAAGTGGCCCGACTATTCGTCGTGGGCGTCGCAGCGAAGCGTGGTCCGTCAGAGCGTCACGGCAAAGCTGCCGCATAACGACTACGTCGTGAGCGGCATGGTGGCCTTTTACGTCGACATCGCTTCGGCGACTGCGTACCTGAGTCCGAAGGATCCGTCCGGGAAGGAACCACAGCTCGAAACCGCCGAAGTTTCGGCTTCGGGAAAGAAGATCCTCCGCATGTTCAACGTGCTGGGAGGAAAGACCTACCTGGATATCCAGCTGATGGAGAACGGGGCGTGGAAGAGTCTGCCCCGCGACCAGTCCGTCGGGTTCGAGGTCATGCACGCCGACCGGGTCGTGACGAACAACGAGTACGCCGGTTTCTGGATGGTGATCTACGACTCAAACAACCGGGAGTTGCGGCGCATCGCCATTCCCGTCGGTCACGGCACCTAGCATCTTCGCTCCGCACACGCGGAGCTTTTTGTTTTGAATTG
>JAGWKK010000016.1 GCA_028865335.1 Patescibacteria group bacterium
CGCCGTCCGTCACTTCACCGACTGACTGGCCGATCACTTCCAACCGCTGGTCTTTCATGATCGGAATCTGCAGCAGCAGATCATTCAACGCCTCCAGCGATCCCGCCGAATCGGCCTTGAGAATGACCCGCACCGTCTGGTCGTCTTTCGCCTTACTGCCCGTCACGCGCGGTGACATTTTTTTCACTACCGCATCAAGCGTCTCCTGCGGGAGCTTGCCCGCGGCGAACGCTTCTCCGACCGCCGGCAATTCCTCAAAACCCATGATGACCGCCGGGCTCGACGGCTTCAGTTCGGCAACCGATTCGCCGAGGAAATTCTCCAGAATCTTCACCTTTCCTTTCGCGCTCGGCGTGGCAATCATATCGCCCCGGCGCAATGTTCCGTCTTTCAGAATGACCGTGACCGTATTCCCCCGCTTGCTGTCGCGCTTCGCTTCCAGAATCATGCCGGATGCGTTCGCGTCGGGATTGTAGCTGAGATCCTCCACATCGGCAGTCAGCAGAATGAGGTCCAGAAGCTCGCCGATGCCTTCGCCGGTTTTTGATGAAACGCCCTGAAAACTGACATTACCGCCGTATCCTTCCAGAAAAACGCCGTTGGCCGCCAGGTCGCCTTTCGCCTTTTCCACATCTGCGGTCGATTTATCGATCTTCGTCAGCGCGACCACGAACGGCGTCTGCGAATCCGTCAGCGCCTTGAGCGCCTCTTTGGTCTGCGGCTTCACGCCGTCATCGGCGGCAACCACCAGGATCGCCACATCGGCGACATGCGCGCCCCGAACCCGCATCTTTGAAAATGCTTCGTGGCCCGGCGTGTCGATGAACGTCACCTTCCGGTTGTTGTATTCGATTTCGTACGCGCCCACCGACTGGGTAATGCCGCCGGCCTCCTTGGCCGCGACGGTCGTCTTGCGGATGTAGTCCAGCAAGCTGGTCTTGCCGTGGTCAACGTGCCCGACAACCACGACTACCGGCGGACGCTTATTGTTTTCGGATTGATTCGCCATTTCAATAAAATACCACGTTTTTTTAATTTTTACAAACCGGAAAGCATCCTCCTTCGCTGAACCTGCCTACCGGCAGGCAAGGCTTCGGAAGGATTGTTTTTCAAAAATCAATAGATATGAGCCATTTATATGATTTTGAAAAACAAAAAACCCCGGATTACCGGGGCGTGCGGCGGAAGACCGGATGGACCGGTGTCCGCGCCGCGGGACGTCTGCGCTGCGGCTGCCGCTTCTTGAAGGTGACTTTCCTGATTTCTTTCGGTGCGGGCTTCTTATTCCGCACCAACGCGCTGCGGTTCCACTTCTGTTTCTTAGCCAAGACCTGCTCCTTTGCGCTGAATACAGAACAGTTCAACTGTATCGCATGCGGGTTTTATTTGTCAAACCTTTCCGCTTCGGCTATTATTAAAACCATCACGGAGGCGTGGCCGAGTGGGCTCAATGCACTCGTTGTGCGTTGAGCGGTTGCACATTACATTGAAAACTTTGCGGAGGCGTGGCCGAGTGGCTGAAGGCAGCATCCTGCTAAGATGTTAACCGGGAAACCGGTTCGAAGGTTCGAATCCTTCCGCCTCCGCAAAGTTTTTAAACGCAACCGGGGTTTTCGGCAAGAGTGCCGAAAACAAGACAGGATCCTACTCAGATGGTAACCGAGGGGCTTTATTTCCCGATCTGAAGCGTTATGCTGCTGGTGCTGAAAAGAGATGAAAGGAGATTTTTCAGATAGTTAATCGTCTGATGGACTCCGCCTGCGACTGATTGAAATGCCGAAACGATATTCTGAACCGGGAGGAGATTCACGACATTGGCCGCTAAAGACGTATTTGCCGGAGGGCTGACCGGAGAGCTTTCGACATTCTGTGCGGTTTCAGCCGGAACCGGCTGAGTTGCGGACGGCGACTGACTCGGCGCCGGAGCTTCGACAGACGGAGATGTTACCGGTCCGCTTCCGGTATTTGAGGCTGAAGCAGCCGCGGAATTATTTGCAGAGGCCAAAGGCGCCGGAGCCGGAGCAGGTGCGGGCGCCGGGGCAATTGGCGCAGGCTGCGTAGTTTCCGGCACAGGCGCCGGCGCGGGAGCCGATCCATAATCATACGAGAGAAAACCGATTCCGCCCCCACCCCCGCCGACAACGCCGGTATCCTGATCCACATTTTTTACGGTAATCGTGATATTTTCATCCGCGCTCGCGCTGCCGTCGGATGCCGAAAAACGGACATTATCGTACGTTCCCGATTGCGAGTAATCCGGTTTCCAGGAAAACGCCGCGGTCGAAGCGTCGAACGATGCTCCGCGGGGAAGATTGGAAGCGGAAAAAGTCAGCGGGTCGCTATCGCCATCGGAAGCCGTCACCGTGAAAGTCAGCAGTTGGTTCTCGCTGACGGATTTATTGCCGATCGCGTCAAGAACCGGCGCGTCATTCACCGGATTCACGACTATCGAGATCGTACCGGTCGCGCTGTTCACGGTTCCGTCATTTGTTTCAAATGCAAAAGAGTCATTGCCGCTATAATCCGCGGAGGGCGTATACGTCACCGCGCCGGTGGATGTCGCAAGGCCGGACAATGCGCCGTGCGCCGGATCGGAAAGGATCGCATACGTCAGTGCGTCTCCATTCGCATCGGATCCGGAAAGAGTTATCTGGAGTGCCGATTCCTCGTCAGTGGTTACCGATTGGTCGGTTGCCGTCGGCGCGACATTGTTGACGGTCGTAGTTGCGGACGATCCGACCACGCTCCCGCTGGTCGCGGTGATGGTGAGTGTTCCCGCCTTGCCGCCGGTCAGCGTTCCGTCGGATGCGACGGTCCCGCTTCCGGTTCCCGTAGCCACTGCCCAAAGATACGAAAGATCGGGAATCGCATTGCTGTTCATATCATAGCCCTGAGCCGAGAACTGAAGCGTCGCTCCGCCGTCCAGACTCTGAGGCCCGGAAGGGGTGACGGCGATGCTGTACAAAGCTCCCGGCGTGAACGTCACCGAGGCCGTCTGATCCACGGACATCGAGCCGATGGTCGCGGATATGGTCTTCGTTTCCGAAACCGTCGAAGACATGGTCCCCGACGCCTGTCCGGAGGCGTCCGTTTTTCCCGCGGGCTGAGTGATCGTATTTCCGGTTCCGGTCGATGAGATCGACACGTGCTGGTTTTCTATCGGATTTCTGAACTGATCTTTCGCGACCACAGTGATTGAAGTCGTCGTCGCATTGTCGGTACTCACCGACAGCGGACTCGCGGAAAGCGTTGAGAGCGAGGCATCCGGAACTCCGGCGACCTGGGAAAGAGATGCGAAGCTCGTGGAATCATCCGTAATCCCCGCCACGACCGCCGTGCCGGGATTCGCCGAAGTTACCAGAATATCGCCGGATGACGGGAGAGAAGCGCCATCGGATGCCATCACCTGGATTCCGCTGATCGTCACCTTGTCGCCTTTGCCGGCGGAGCTGTCGGTGGACAGCGTCAGGGTGATTGTCGAAGAGGCCACGGAAATGCTTGCGTCTGTGATATCGCACCCGCTTTTGAATGAGACGCTTCCCGTTCCCGGCTTGAATTCCCATCCGGACGGCGCGGTCAGTATCACCGTGTCATTGGAGAGATTCGCCGGAATGTCGTCCTTGTTCTTTTCCGTGATGATGATGTCATCCAACGTCGTGAACTGCGGAGCGGCGGCGTTCGCGGCATTGTCCGCGGAAATGCCGGTGCTGTTTTTCGGCACCGTGATACTGACGTCCGCAAAAGCCGTCGGAACAAGAATCCCGACGCTTCCAATGACGAATACCGCCAAGACTAGGACGCGATAGAGTAACCCCTTCATTTGAGCTTATTATACAACATATTATGTCCATTGTCAATTTCCTGGCATTTCTGCTATACTATAGGTATAAAGGCCGGCAATCCATTAACTCTACTCCAAAATATGATACGAGGAAATTTCATCGGAGCGGCGATCGTCGCCATCATTTATACGTTCTATATCCTCCAGCATCCGTTTCCGGAAAAATGGCAGATGGCGCTGGCGTTGGTCATCCTGAACGCCCTGACCATCGTTCTGATGGCGTACGCGTTCAAATAAGAAAGAGCGTCCGAGTCGGACGCTCTTTCTCATCCATATGCCGCCGCGCCGGGCGAGCCGCAGAGGCCGCCCATACTCCTATGCCGGCGGATAAGATGCGTGATATTATAATCTCATGAGAATATCGCCCGCCATTTCCGCAACCGCGCTCCTTATTTCTCTTCCCGTCCTGGGAACGGTTTTGTTCCCTATTCCCAGCGCATTCGCCGACGCTTCCGCAAGCACCCAGGGGCAGATTGACGCGAATAACCAGGAAGTCACGGCACTGACGGATCAGATCGCGCAGTATGAAGCGCAATTGAAGCAGATCGGAACCGAGAAAAAAACGCTGCAGGACGCCGTGAACTCGCTCAATCTCCAAAGCAAACAGGTCCAGGCGAAGATCACCCTGACGCAGCATCAGATCAATATCACCGAACTCCAGATCCAACAGCTCGGGTCCAGTATTTCCGATACTCAGGATTCCATAACGACGAACCAGTCGACTCTGGAAGCGAACATGCGCGTGCTCCAGAAGCAGGACGAGCAGTCGACGCTTTTCCAGCTCATCGCGTCCAGCGATCTTTCGCAGGCATGGGACGACCTCAACGCCATCGCCCAGGTGCAGAATGCCGTCGTCAACCAGACCCAGACGCTCCAGACGCACAAGAACAACCTCACCGACTCGCAAAATGCGGCGAAGCAGAAACAGGCGACGCTGGCCGCGCAAAAGAAATCGCTCGCGGCGGAACAGCAATCCCTCGCCCAGACCGCGGAATCGAAAAAGGAGCTTCTGGCCGAAACCGGCGCGCAGGAATCGAATTACCAGAAACTGCTCTCTGACGCGAAGCAGCAGCTCGCCAGCTTCACCACCTTCGCCGCGAATGCCGGCGGATCGGGACTCCTCATCAACCAGACCAGCTGCGATTCATGGGGGTGCTACTACAATCAGCGCGATGCGGCCTGGGGCAACGACGCGCTCAACGGCACGCAATACCAGCTCAAGAGCGACGGCTGCCTCGTGACGTCCATGGCGATGATGATGACGCACTACGGCCATCCGGACGTCACACCCGTCAGCATCAACTCGGATCCGTCCAATTTCGCCGCGTATTATTCGGCATATCTCCTGAAAACCATCAGCGTCGACGGCGTGACCGCAACGCGCAAAGCCACGTATATCAATAGTACGCTCGCCACCGGAAATCCAGTCGTGGTCGGACTCCGCGCCTACGGCGGCACCCACTTTGTTGTGCTTGTACGGAAAGAAGGCAGTGATTACATCATGCGGGATCCCTACATTCCGAACGGCAAGGATGTCAGTTTCTCGGCGCATTATTCGCTGAACGAAGTGTACGAAGTGGCCCGCGTCATCGTGTCATAACAAAACCGCCCCATCCGGGGCGGTTTTGTTATGCGGGTTATTTCCCGCCGGCACGCCAGATCATTCTGGCAAGCGGCATTTTCTCGGGCAGGCGGCTGAGGTAGGGGATGTACGGGAACAGGATCAGGAAGAGCGCCAGTGCGCCCAGAAGTTCGGCGCCGTCGCGGTCGCCGTTCGGATCGTTGGCAAGAAGGGTATGGTCAAGGAAACCGATCGGCGCCAGCCACCATGCTCCCGGCGCGATCGTCCCCCGCTCTTCGCGCATCATACCCCATTGTTCCGTCGTCATATGCATCGCCTCGGCTTCGGCATCCAGCACGCCGGTGTCCGCGATGAAGCGCAACGAATACGTCGGATTGACCGATGAATTCTCGGCATCAATCGCCGGTTGGTACAGACCACTTTTCGCCATGGTCACCAATGCATCCACGGCAGACACCAGCGGATTCGCCGCGTCTTTTTTCTGAGAGCTGCCGGCCTGCTGATAATGCTGTTGCGCATCGGCGATCAACGCGCCCTGCTCATCAGCCGATTTTGCCGAAAATTCCGCAAGCGCATCAGATCCTCCGGCGGCGATCAAATATTGCGCGTATGGACCGGTCACATACACCGCGCGCGTATCAAATGCATAGGGATTGATGGAGTCGAGATATGTCGCCGTATCCGACGTGCGGGTGAATTCCGAAAGAAGCGTCTGCGCGACCAGATTCGGATCGTTCTCGGCGATACCGCCGATGGTCTCCGGTTCCACGAACGGCGAAGGGAATGCGAGCGCGAGCATGAGGATCACCGCCGCCAGCGCTCCTCCGCGGGCGAAAAGACGGTAATGATCCGCCGGAACCATGGTATATGCCGCGTCGGACCGGTAGGGCTTCGCAATGCCGCGGATCTTCACCAGGGCATAATGAAGGAAAATAAAAGCGAAGATCGCCACGGGAATATCGATCACGTGGATGCCGTACGCCTGCGCGTGATTCAGCGTATTGATCCACCGGCCCAGAAAAGCGCCGTTCCAGAAATCAGCACCCTGCAGCGCGCGGTACTGGGATGAGAAATCGCCGCGCAGATCATATCCGAACTCCGCCTCAATCAGTATCAGCAGAAACGCGAACCCTCCCAGCACCCAGGTGAGCCGGCGCGGCGCCTTGAATCCGCTCGTCAGAAAGACCACCGCGACATGCAGAAGCAGGATCACCATCAGGATCTGCGCGGCCCACAGATGGATGCTGCGCATGAAAATCCCCCACGGCGCCGTGATCCACCATGCCGATCCGAAAAACACCATGACCACCCCCGAAATGACCAGGAGCGTCAGCGAAGTCATCGCCAGAAATCCCAGCGAATAAAAGACGGAGTTGCCGTAGGAAGGAACTTCCGGAATAAACAGTGCGCGGCGCAAAACACTGAAAAAACCTTCCGAGGACGCTTGATCATTCATATTTCCATCATACCAGATGCGGCCCCGCTGACATAAGAATGGCGGCGCAGTATACTAGGATTATGCACGCGCCTTTCTGGAGCACATTCACCCTCATCGCCGAATTGTTCGTTTCGGGGGCGATCTACTACACCCTTCTTACGGGCTATTTCTGGAACTCTTTTCCGACCCTCGTCGCCGGAATCGCGGTAGGATATGAAATCCTGTTCAATATCACCTACATGGTATCCCGGACGATCGCCGATACCGCGTCTCCGCTCGAATCAAGGACGGCGGAACTTTTCGCCGCAGCGCACGGCATTCTGTCGCTTCTGATGTTCATCGGCCTGCTGGTCTTTTTCTTCTTCGCCTGGCGCGCCTACCGGCACGGATCGAATTTCTTTAAAAACCGGCCGGCGCTGACCGTGACATTCGGCTTTTTCTGGGGGCTGTCCATTCTCTCGGGCATGGTTCTGTACGCGCTTCTCTATCTCTTCTGAACAACCGGTTTGCGCCTCCCTATGTTGCATGAAATAATGAAAGTATTGATATGAACCGCAATACTCTTTTTGTTATTTTAGGAGTCGTCACCGCCGCCATCATCGGAGCGGTTGTTCTGCGGCAGAAAAATACTCCCTCGTACCAGTTCACGGCCGTCAAACGCGCCGCCATCGTGCAGGAAGTGCTCGCCAGCGGCAATGTGGAATCGCCGACCACCAGCGACCTTCATTTCAAGTCCAGCGGCAAACTGACCGCGCTCAATGTCGTCGTCGGCCAGCAGGTCGCGAAAGGAGCCATTCTTGCGAAGCAGGATACGAGCATCCTGGATGCCGAGCTCGCCCAGGCGCAGGCGGCAACCGCAGCGGCACAGGCGAATCTGAAAAAACTCCAGGTCGGCGCGACCTCGGAGACCATCGCGGTGTCGCAATCGAAGCTGGACGTCGCCGATCAGACGCTCCAGAATGCGTACGCCAGTGTTCCGAACGCGCTCGCCGACGCCTACGCCAAAGCGAATGATGCGGTCGTCAATCAACTGGCTTCATTCTTCGTGAATGCCCAGACGGCGAATCCCCAGCTGACTTTTTCGGTCGGCGCCTCCGACGATCCCAACCTGAAAGACCGCATCGTCGCCGAGCGCCTCTCGGTCACCGCCGAACTTGCCGCATGGAAAAATGAAAATGCCGCTTTAAATGCTTCCGATACCGCCGCGCTCGAAACGTCTCTGCAAAAAGCCGAAGCGCACCTCACCGCCGTGCGGGCGCTGCTGACCGATGCCGTTGCGGCAGTTGCGGCGAACATCGATCTCTCTGCGGCAAATGCCACGACCTACCGCGCCTCCGCTTCCACCGGCCTCGCGGAAACCAACACCGCATTCACAAATATCCAGACGCTTGCGCAGGGCATCGATTCCGATAAAGCGGCGGTTGCCGCAGCGCAGGCCGCACTCAACCTCACCGTCGCCAGCTCCACCCCTGAAGACATTTCGGCGCAGGAAGCCGCGGTCACGCAGGCGCAGGCGAACGCCGATTCCATCAGCGCCCAGATCCGCGATCTGGAGATCATCGCGCCGTTCGACGGCACCATCACCGATACCAACAGATCGGTCGGCGAAGTGGTCACCGCATCCGACGTGATCGTCTCCCTGATTCCCCATACACCGCTCGATATCAAGGTGAACGTCTCGGAAAACAATGTCGTCAGTGTCGCCCCGGGAGATGCGGCCCGCATCCAACTGGACGCGTTTCCGTCCACGACCGAATTCGCCGGCACCGTCCGCACCATCGATCCCGCACAGACGACCATCGGCGGAGCGATCTACTACCAGACGACGGTTGATTTCAATAAGATGTATGCCGGCATCAAACCGGGTATGACCGCGAATGTCTGGATCAAGACCGGATCGGCGACCAGCACGCTCGTCGTTCCTGCAAGCGCGCTCACGCAGAACGGCACCGAAACGACGGCACGGGTCCTGCGCGGCGGAACCGTCGTCTCCCAGACAGTGACCACCGGCCTGCAAAGCCAGGACGGCATGGTTGAGATTCTCACCGGACTTTCGGAAGGGGAACAAGTGGTCATCGGACAGTAATATGCAAAGCATCAAGACCGCCTTTTTCATCGCGTACAAATCGATTGTCCGCGGGCATAAATCAACGCTTGCGTTCATCATTTTCGTCCTCTCGCTGAGCTTCTTCAATGCCATGTTCATCCCGGGCATTTTTTCGGGACTTCTGGAAACCATCATCGGACTTGAAGTGAACACCTCCACCGCCGACATCGTCGTCACGCCGCAACAGGCCCCGGTGCCGAAGGAATATATCCAGAACGAGCAGAGCGTACAGGCACGCATCGGCACCATTCCCGGCGTCATCGGCACCACGCGCACCTACCTCAGCGCGGCGTCGCTCTCGTACGACAAGGACAAGAACGGCGTGTACAAGCATGTTTCGGCGCAGATCATCGGTATCGATCCGACCGAATCCGCAAAAACGCTGAATATCAACAAATACCTCGTCGCCGGTTCACCGCTTTCCGACACTGATACGGATCAGATCGTCATTTCCGCGGCGCTCGCCGGCGGTTACGGCCTGCCGGTTCCCGCGGATCTCGGCGGCGTCAAAGTCGGCGATAAGATCAACGTCGTCTACGCGAATGAAGTCGCCCGCCAATACACCGTCAAAGGCATCGTGAACATCACCTTCGGCACCGCGCTCTCCAACACCTACATCACCGCGAAAGAAGCGGAGTCGGTGCTTTCCACTTCCAACCAGGCGTCGCAGATTCTCGTGAAAGTCGATGATGCCCACTCGCTTGCCTACTATAAACAGCGCGTCCAGGAAATCGTTCCCGCACTGCAGGTGCGCACCTACCAGGACCTGCTCGCCGTCATCCAATCGGTCCTCGATGCCTTCACGCTCATCGCCCTTATCGTCAGCATCATCAGCATCCTCGTCGCGACCATCACCATTTTCGTCATGATCTACATCAACGCGATGAGTAAGCGGCGCGAAATCGGCATTCTCAAAGCCATCGGCATCCGGGGAAGCATCATCGTCTACTCGTATATTTTCCAGGCGCTTTTCTACGTGCTGTGCGGCGCCGGCATCGGACTCGCCTTCATCTTCGGCGTCCTCCTGCCGTATCTTTCGGTGTATCCGATCCAGCTGCCGTTCGGACCGATGATCATCACCTTCGGAGCAACGCTCATCACCGAAACGCTCCTCGGATTCCTTATCGCCGGCTTCTTTTCGGGGCTGATCCCCTCCCGCATCGTGACGCGGCAGAAAATATTAAAATCAATCTGGGGCTAACTTTATGGAACCGTCAATGGCCATGATCCATGCAAAGGATATCGTCCGCACCTATCCGGGCAAAGTACCGACGCCGGCGCTCCGCGGCGTTTCATTCGACGTCGCGCACGGCGAATTCGTCGCGATCATGGGACGCAGTGGTTCCGGCAAGTCCACGCTTCTCCACCAACTCTCGCTTATCGATGAGCCGGATGCCGGCGAGATCGCCATCGACGGACGCAACGTACTCGCGCTTACCGATGCGCAAAAAACGGCCTACCGCCTCAGCAATCTCGGATATATCTTCCAGGAATACGCCCTTATCGCCGAACTCTCCGCGCTGGAAAACGTCTTCCTTCCTGCGATGGCGCTGGGATCCGATTCCACACCATATAAAAAACGGGCGCAGGAACTGCTGACCATCGTCGGCCTGGGCGACCGGCTGGATCACTATCCGAATGAACTCTCGGGCGGCGAACAGCAGCGCGTCGCCATCGCCCGCGCGCTGATCAATTCCCCGAAAGTGCTCTATGCCGATGAACCGTGCGCGAATCTGGACAGTGCATCGGCGAAAACCGTCCTGGAACTGTTTGCAAAACTGAGGCACGACCTCGGCCAGACCATCGTCATGGTCACTCACGAACCCGACGATAAACAATATGTCGACCGAGTCATCAGGCTTTCGGACGGAGTCATCGAAGACATTGAAACGGTAAAATCCCGGAAAGCATAGTCCGGAAGCGTGAAAAAACCGCCTTAGGCGGTTTTGCTTTTACATTGTTCACAGGAATGCTCGTCGAGGAAAGAAGGAGCCATCCCCAGATGGGAACGATGCATGAGCCCCGTAAGCTCCTTCCGATTCTTCGGATGCTCTTTCGTCACGATCCAGATCAAAGTCGATCTCCCGAAACTCGTCCAGATGACGCGATAGTCATGCACCGCGCGCAGCGTCGTCATGAAAAACTCTCCTTCGCCGTCCGTGCACACGCACTCAGTCGCGACCAAGCGGCCGGAATTGTTGATCGCTTTCTTAAATTCGATCCGAAGCGCCTCACGGGTGGAATGGTCCATCTGACCGAGCTTTTCATACGCCTCGTCACTCCAGAAAATCATGCGTTTCCTCCCGGATGAGAACTGGTTCCAGCCTACAAAGAAAATGGCGGATGCGCAAGTGGCTGAGCTAGCCGATATCCGGAACGACGATGCGGGCTTTCTGCGCCGATTTGCGGATCACCGCGCTGTCGCCTTCCGCAAGAACCAATTCTTCCTCCTGATTGTCGGCATATGCCATCGCCGGACCGCGTACTACGGTCAGGGTTATCACGCTGTCGGCTTTCAGCACCATGTGGTCGGACTGCTCGGTGCTGTTGTTGAATGCGAGGCCGATGCCGACTTCAAAGAAGCTGTCCGTGATGCTGCGGTAATAGGCCGTGGATCCGAACGGCGTCGCTGCAACGATCCCGTCGCCGATGATCGTGCCGCCCGCCGCCTTTCCGTTGATCGCGATCTGATAGCGCATCGCATGGCGTGTGTCCTGGTTATGGATCACGACGTCATTGACTGCGTACAACACTTTTCCATGAGCGGTGACTTCCAGCTTTTCCAGTTCATCAATGGTAAATTTGCGCTCTTTGATGCGGCGGAGAATCTCATCGTTCGGAAGCGGGGAGCATTTCTTGCAGATCGCGCTGTCCTTCAGGAGGATTTTCGGCACGCCGGGATACTTCCCCTCAGCGCGCATCAGGCCGCCGTCGCCGCCGTAGGTGATCACGAATTCCGGATCTCCGGTCGCGATTTCAAAACCCAGCTCGCGGACAAGCGGCTCGATCTGATGCACCCGTGATCCGTATAACATGACCTTCATATCTAGTAGGCGTCCCGCTGAAAGATAATGTGATGGAGATGCGAATGCTCGACTATCGACTCGGCCCGGTCGCCGACGCCTTCATGGCGGAACAGCAAAGCCATTGTCGCGATCACCAGAACGATTCCCAGCACGATCCATGCCGTACGATAACGATATCCTTCGGTGGTCAGCCGCAGATTCAGAAAAGCGAACACGATGAAAAGAACCGTGCAGGCGATCCAGAGAAAGGAAATGCCCTGGAACATGACGCCGAAGAATTCAGCGGTGCCGATGCCATACGCGCCGATCCCCCGCTCCAGAATCGCCTCTTCCATGCTGATCGCGAGCGCGCTCAGAAAAACCGCCGCACCGAAAAAGACCCACACCGAGGCGTTCTTCAAAAGGAAATGCCACCGCGGACGCTTCACGATCTTCCGCTCATGGATTTCTTCCATTATTTTTCTGCTGGTTTCCGACATATGATAGGGGTTATGTTTTGGATTCTATTTCGTTCGAGAGAAGCTTCTTCGCGCGCGTGATCAGCGACGAAACGCTGCCCAGCGGCTTTTGGAGAATGTCCGATATCTCCCCGTAATCGCGGTCTTCCAGATACCGGAGCACGAGCACGTCGCGATATTTCGGATCCAGCCGGTCGATCGCGGCGCGCACCTGCGCATCCTCGATCTTCCGCCCCAGATCATGCTCCATATTGAGCTCCGACGCCAGAGTATCGAACAATTCATCCTCCATCCGCACCGTCGGCCGGGCCGCCACCCGCCGCACATGGCTGACTGCGGCATTGTGCGCGATCCGGTACAGCCAGGAGGAGAATTTCAGGTTGGCATCGAATCCGTTCAGGTTGCGGTACGCATTGATGAAAACTTCCTGAACGACGTCCTCCGCATCTTCGGCGCTGCAGCGGATCAGACGCACCACATACCGCCGCAATCGCTGTTCATACCGCTCGACCAGTATTTCAAAAGCACGGTCGTCGGTAAGCGCACGCTGCGCGAGGCGCTCATCGCTTTCTGCGGTAAGCGCGGCACGGTCCGCTGAAGAGTGGTAATATTCCATAGAGGGCCTCGAGGAAATCCATTCCCCGGATACCTCCTTATCATAGTACGCTTCAGAGTGAAAAAATAGTTCACTGCAACAAAATAACCCGCCCCTGCGTATTACTCGGTACATACTTATGAAAAAAGCCATTCTTTCTTTCGGACTCGTGTTCGCATCCGCCTTCTATATACTGCTGACCGGCCAGCAATCCATGACGGTCACGCCCGCGGCGCCGCTGACCACGACATCCCAACCGGCGCCGGTTGCGCAGACCTCGAACGCTCCGATAGCGTCCAATGAACCGCCGGCTGCGCCGACACCGGCTCCCGCCAAGACGACTCCGCCGCCGACTCCCGCTCCGACCCCCGCACCTGCACCGAAACCAAAAAATCTTTACGCTGACGGCACCTTCACCGGCAATCCCGCCGACGCGTATTACGGCACCGTCCAGGTCCAGGCGACGATCCAGAACGGGAAGATCACCGACGTCCAGTTTCTCCAATATCCGAGCGACCGCAGCACCTCACGGTATATCAACGGCCAGGCTATGCCATACTTAAAGCAGGAAGCGATCCAGGCGCAGAACGCCAATGTGGACATCGTTTCCGGCGCGACCGACACCAGCTTCGCATTCCGCGAATCTCTTGCTTCGGCTCTCGCGCTCGCGAAAAACTAACTCTCTTTCATGCTTACGTGGATCGATAACACCCTGAACCGGGTGACAATGTACCGACTCATCTTCTATTATCTCGTCACGCTGCTGGTGGCCGCTTTCATATTCTGCTTCTTCGGCATCCTGCCGTATGATCCCACCGCGCTCGCCTTTTCCGCTGTTCTGATCACCGGCGCCTGCTGGGTGGCGAATTGGGTTTTTTCGCGCGTATTCGAAGCGGCGACCAACGTGGAATCCGTCTACATCACCGCGTTCATTCTCGCGCTCATCATTCGTCCGGTCACCGCCGGCGATCCGACCGGCGTCGGTTTTCTGATCTTCGCATCCGTGTGGGCGATGGCGTCAAAATACATGTTCGCCATGGGCAAAAAACACGTCTTCAATCCGGCGGCATTCGGCGTCGCGCTGGCCGCGCTGACCATCAATCAATCGGCGACCTGGTGGGTCGGCGGCAATATCCCGCTGCTCCCGATCGTCTTCATCGGCGGCGCGCTCATCGTCCGCAAGATCCGGAGAGCCGATCTCGTCGCAAGCTTCATGGTCGCCGTCTTCGCCGCGATAGCGCTGACCACCTCTTCGGCCGGCGTTTCCACCGCCCTCAGCCGAACGATCCTCCATTCGTCATTCTTCTTCTTCGCGTTCGTCATGCTGACCGAACCGCTGACCACGCCGCCGAGCTGGCCGCTCCGCACCGCCTATGGCGCGTTCGTCGGACTCCTCTTCGCGCCGAACACCCACTTCGGATCATTCTATCTCACGCCGGAACTAGCACTGCTTATCGGCAACCTCTTCTCCTATGCCGTCAGTCCGAAAGGACGCTTCATGCTGGCGCTTTCACGCATCGAAGAGCCCGCGAAGGACGTCTATGATTTTATATTCACTCCCGATCGCCGGTTTTCCTTCGAGCCCGGACAATATCTGGAATGGACACTGGGACACCAGTATCCCGATAATCGCGGCAACCGGCGCTATTTCACCATCGCCTCCTCGCCGACCGAAAATGAAGTCCGGCTGGGCGTGAAATTCTATCCGCAATCCAGCAGCTTCAAGCGCTCGCTCGCCGAAATGAAACAGGGCGGAACCGTTTCGGTCTCCCACCTCGCCGGCGACTTCGTTTTGCCGCGCAATCCGCGCAAGAAACTGATCTTCATCGCCGGCGGCATCGGTGTCACGCCGTTTCGCAGCATGATCCAGTACCTCATCGATACGAAACAGAAACGGGATATCGTCGTCTTCTATTCAAATAAGAAGGCGGAGGATATCGCCTACAAGGACGTTTTCGACCGCGCCCAGCGTGAATTAGGAATCAAAGTGGTATACGCGGTCACCAATGAACCGACGCCGGTCCCCGGCACCTACGGCGGCATGGTTGACCCTCGTCTGATCATGCAGCAGGTTCCCGATTGGCGCGAACGCACCTTTTATATCTCGGGCCCTCACGGCATGGTGGATTCGTTCAAAACGACGCTGCGCAACCTGGGCGTCTCCCGATTCAGAATTAAAAGCGATTTCTTCCCCGGCTTCGCCTAAACTTTCATGTTCTCCGCACTTACTGATATCAAACTCTTTCTCATCAACGTCGTGCTGATCATCGGCCTTATCGGCATAGGGTCTTTCATCCATGGCAATGACGGAAGTATGCCGCTGCCCGCGGCGGAACAGGCGCAGACAACCGCAACGAGCCCGACAGCGGCTTCGTCGGCGACCCAGACGACCACCGCGGCACCAAGCGCATCGACGCCGGCAGCGAGTTCAGCCGGGTCCGCCCAAAATAGTACCGTCTCCAATACCCGAACCACGCTTCCTCCGCCACCGGTGATCCGCGGAGGCGATAGAGAGAGTGAATTTGAAAACGAATAAATTCCTTCACAGCAAACAAAAATCCGCTCTTTCTGAGCGGATTACTTCTGCGCTACTTTCTCCCAAAGAAAATAGTTTGTCTTATCCTCCTGATGTTCGACGTATCCTTCCGGCTTGTACCACCGATCCGGAAGATATACCTCAAAGGCATGCATGAGGTAGATTGTCATGATGCCGGGAAATGAAATCGAGGGACTCGGTCCTTTCACGAGATCCGGTCGCGCAATCAGCGGAAGCCTTTCAGTGATGCCCAATTCTTCTTCCAACGCACGGATGGCAGCCGCCTCGGCTGTTTCGCCGGGACGCATCTTTTCGCCGATACTCATATCGCCCATCAGTGTTCGTTGCTTCACTCTCCCATCAACGAATACCTGCCGGTCCTCGCGAAGGCAATACAGATCAGAACCAGACCGATAAAACACTTTGAGCGTGGCGCCCTCCGCGATCCGAGTCAGTATTCCGCGTTGGACCTTCAGGACCGCCTCTCCGCTTTCCAGTTCATGAAGAAGGTGCTTCAGCGTCTTCGCCCCACCCGTACCCCACGTTTCAAAAGGAATATGATGCGCGACAAGCAGCTGAACCAGCTCATCCCGAGTCATACACACGCCTCCTTCGAAGTTCTGCGACTACTATACCTCCTCACGCCCCGAGGCACAAGCTGCCGATCCCGACTTCATTCCTTGCTATACTAAGAGTGTATGGTTGAAATACCTTCATCCGAAATCCATTTCCAGACCAGCCGCGGCGGCGGGCCCGGCGGGCAGAACGTGAACAAAGTGGAGACGAAAGTGACCGCGCTCTGGGATTTCCGGGGTTCACGGATTCTGAACGACGCCCAGAAGGCGATCCTCGCCGGGAAACTCGCGAACCGCATCAACGCGCTCGGACAGCTCTACGTCCAGTCGCAGGAAACCCGCAGCCAGGAAACCAACCGCACCCGCGCCGTCGCCTTGCTCAACAAGCTCGCTTCCCAGGCGCTGACGATCGCTCCGCGCCGCAGAAAGACCCGCGTCCCGAAGCGCGAAAAGGAAAAACGCCTGGCGGCGAAGCGCCTCCGTTCGGAAAAAAAGGAATCACGCAGGAGAATAGCCGATGCCTGAGCGCATCGTTCCGACACTTCTGGTAAAATAGAACTATGCCAGGTAGTAGATCTGCGGTTGGAATTTAACTCTATCCGCGCCTCAATAAACTGGCTGAACTCATTATCAACAGCAGATAGCATAAACAGAATTAAGTCACGTTAAATTCTGCGGAGAGAAACCGCAAATTCACTACCTGGTATGCACGCGAGAAAACGCATCGCCGTACTGATGGGCGGACCCTCCGCCGAACATGACGTATCGCTCGAAACAGGCGAGACGGTTCTTCGCCATCTGTCCCGCGACCGCTTCCGCGCATTCCCGGTCGCCGTCGACTATGATGGAACCTGGCCGATCGACATGCGTTCGCTCAGACAAAACGCAGATGTCGCCTTTGTCGCGATGCACGGATCGTACGGCGAAGACGGCGGCATCCAGGCGGCGCTCACGACCTTCGGCATTCCGTACACCGGATCCCGCCCCATCCCCAGCGCACACGCGGCGCGGAAACCGACATCGCTCACCCTGCTGAAAAATGAAGGGTTTCCCGTACCCGAGTTCTGCGTGGTCCATGCCGCCGACGGCAACCATCCCCTCCCGAAGCATTTCACGCTCCCGCTGTTCGTGAAGCCCGCAAATGCGGGATCCAGCGCCGGCACCGGCATCGTCCGCGACTGGAATGACTTACCGGAAGCGTTGCAGGAGGCGTTCCGTTTTTCTCCGGACGCGATCGTCCAGCGCTACATCTTCGGGAAAGAGGTGACGTGCGGCATATTGGAGATCAACGGGAATCCGACCCCGCTGATGCCGACGGAAATCATTCCCGCGAAGGAATTGTTCCACGGCCCCAAATCCAAACGGTTCATGGACGGCGCATGGCACCTGACCCCGCCCCGCCTCTCCCCCGCGATCATCAGGCGAGCGCAGGCGACCGCCCTGGCGGCGCACACGGCACTCGGTTGCTCAGGCATGTCGCAAACTGATATGATAGTAGATAGAGAGGGCGCCATCCACCTGTTGGAAGTGAACACGATTCCCAAACTCTCCGGCGCCGCACCGTTTCTCCAGGGCGCGCAGGAGCTCGGCATCGCTCCGGAACAGGTCATGGAACACATCATTGCATCCGCTCATATCGCATGAAGCAAAGCATCGAAAAAAACGAAAAGATCATCGCCTGGCATGCGCCGGAATTCGAATATCGGCACAAGAGCCTGGAGTGGTATTGGCTTACCATCATCGGATCCGTCATCCTGTTCGTCGTAGCCGTCTGGGAACAGGACTTCCTGTTCGCGCTGTTTCTGATCATCGCCGAATTCCTGTTCATCCACTGGGCGCGGGAATATCCGAAGACGCTCCGGTTCGCGCTGACGAAGAACGGCCTGGAGATCGGTCCGAAAGAACGGTATGGTTTCGATCAGATGTCCGGGTTTCATATCGAAGAACGCAACGACCACGCCGAACTCATCCTGAAAATGCGCAACCGCACCCATCCGTACCTGAAAGTGATCATCCTTGAAGAAGATGTTCCGGAAATAACCGCGTTTCTCCACCGACGCATTCCTGAAATCGATTACGAAGAGACGCTGACGGATGTCTTTGAGCGGATGATCGGGTTTTAAAAAACGGGGCTCAGGGCCCGGTTTTTTATTTGTGCGCTCGCGAGGAATGAAAGTTTCGCTCGCGGCCGGATGGCCCGCTCGCTCACTCGAACCACATCTGGGCACCCCTGCCTGCCGGCAGGCAGGTTCTGTTTCCCACTCCTTCCTGATACGGGGTGCGACTGGTTCGATTCCGCAGCATAAAATTAAAAAAACCGGAATGCTCCGGTTTTTCTAATTTGTGCGCTCGCGAGGAATCGAACCTCGATTACGGGATCCGCAATCCCGCGTCCTGTCCGTTGAACGACGAGCGCATGCCTGGAAAGACCTTTATAGTGTAAGTCAAAAAAAGGAAAAATAAAAGGGGGCCTGAAGCCCCCTAGAAATCAACCGATTTCCCGCACTGGCAGGAAGAATATGCCTTCGGCGTCGTGAAGACGAAGTCCTTACGCGCTTCCTGATATGCGATCTCTCCGCCCTCAAGACGGGAATACGTCCCCAAATCTATGAAGACTCGCGCGCGGCAGGAACGACCATTGATGACCCGCTTGCATTCGATGACATAGTCGCCATCCCGCGGTCCGTCGACTATTGCGGCGTCGTACTTCCATCCGCAGCATCCGCCGCGGATCAACGACACGCGTAATCCGCCGGATTTCTGCGCCCGCGATTCATCCATCAACCCAACGATGCGCAGAACCGCCGATTCGGCGATCCTGACCGTATTCGATTCCACCGATCGCACCCACGGCAGCATGCTTTTGAGCGTCCGCTCAATACCGCAATGCATCGCTTCCCAGCCATGCCACTTCCCTCTGAATTCCACAACCACGCGTCCTGACTCCTCGTCCGCTGAAACCAGCGAGAGATCCACCCCCTTCTTCCTCATGAGCGGGATCGCCTCAATCAGGAGAACCTCCACGACCTCCGCTCCAGGAGTTGTCAGAATATTGAAATCGAGCTTTTGCACCATCCTCTGATCGATTGCCGCATGTCCCTGTAAAAGGAACAGGAAGCTCCGCGCCAGCGTATAGCCATCTACCGGCTTCCCGCGCAATCGGACGCCCATCAGAACGCGCGATTCGTTCATGTAGACGAGATACAGCTTTTCCAGGCCATGCGCCTGCCGGATACTGTCCAGCTCTTCAAGAAGCCGCTTGTCATTCCC
>JAGWKK010000017.1 GCA_028865335.1 Patescibacteria group bacterium
TGGACCTGCTGGGCGGGAAGATCCATTTCACATCCGAGGAAAATAAAGGCACCACGTTCTTTGTATCGCTGCCGCTGCATGGCCGCGAGAGCAAGGGGACGAAGCCGCTGATCCATGCCGGAAAGGCATAGGCTTTTGATTGATTCTGAAATCTGATATACTGACGGTAAGAAAAGCAGATTCTTCTATGGCAAAAATATTACTCGTTGAAGACGATCAGATTCTCGCGAAGCTCTACCAGACCAAGTTCCAGCGCGAGGGTATGGAGATCCAGCTCGCCTATGACGGCGAGGAGGGATTTGAAAAGATGAAATCATACCACCCGGACGTGGTTATTCTGGATCTGATCATGCCGAAGGTGGACGGATTCAGTTTTCTGGCGAAGGTGCAGGCAGATGCCGAACTTGCCGGGCGCAAGACGCCGATTCTGGTGCTCTCCAATCTCGGGCAGGAGTCCGACATCAAAAAGGCGATGGACATGGGTGCGAAGGATTTCTTCATCAAGGCGGACGTGAGCCTGAGCCAGATGGTTGAAAAAGTGAGGAAGTATCTCTAGATGCGGGTATGTTATGGCGATGTCCAATGAAAAAATCAGGGACATTCTCCGGGATTCGGGGCTGATCGGCGCCGAAACCCTGGACGCGCTTTTTGATGAGGCGCAGAAAAAGAAAAAAGGCCTCTATGAGCTGATCTTATCCCGGGACATCCTCCCCGATTTTTATTTCGGGAAAGCGATCGCCGATGGGCTGGGTATTTCGTTCGTGTCGCTGGCGCGGGTGCCGATCAGCGATGAAGTGCTGAGGATCGTTCCCGAACCGGTGGCGATGGCGCAGCAGATCATCCCTTTCGATCGGGATAAGAACGGCCTGAAGCTCGCGATGGCGGACCCGTTCAATGACGAGGTCGTGGATTTCGTCGAGAAGAAGTTTTCCGGTCCGGTGACGCGGTATTTCGCGACCGAACACGACATCACGAACGCGCTGTCATTGTACCGTAAGGACGTCGCCCAGGGTCTGGAGGATATTCTTGAAGATGTGCGCAAGGGACGGGGCGGTACGGAAGGTCCGATCGTCAAAATGATCGATGAGTTGCTGGTCAGCGGCAGCCGCAACCGGGCTTCCGATATCCATATCGAACCGTATGAAAAAAGCACCGAGATCCGGTTCCGCATCGACGGCGTGCTGCACGAGGTCGCGACCTTGCCGAAGAAATTCCATGAGGAAATCATTTCGCGCATCAAGATTCTGGCCCGCTTGAAGACAGACGAGCATCTGTCGGCTCAGGACGGACGTTTGTCATTCAGCGTTGAGGGGGAAAATATCGACGTGCGTGTTTCCATCGTGCCGATCACCGAAGGAGAGAAAGCGGTCCTGCGTCTGCTGTCCGCGAAATCACGGCAGTTCGGCCTGGATGAGCTGGGATTGGTGGGCGACGATCTGGAAAAGGTGAAGCGGGGATTCGCGAAGCCGTGGGGCATGGTACTCGCGACGGGGCCGACCGGTTCCGGTAAGACGACGACGGTCTACGCGATTCTGAAGGTCCTCAATAATCCTGAAATCAACATCGCGACCATCGAGGATCCGGTGGAATATGAAATCGAAGGCATCAATCAGATCCAGGTGAATGCGAAGACCAATCTGACATTCGCCAAGGGCCTGGGTTCCATTCTGCGCCAGGATCCGGACATCATTTTCGTCGGTGAAATCCGCGACGAGGAAACCGCGGGTATCGCGATCAATGCGGCGCTGACCGGACACTTGGTGCTTTCCACGCTGCACACGAATGATGCGGCGACGACCCTTCCGCGCCTGTCGGATATGGGCATTGAGCCGTTTCTGATCTCGTCATCCGTGAACACCGTCGTTGCGCAACGCTTGGTGCGCAAGATCTGTCAGGCGTGCATCGTGAGTACCGAGGTTGCCGTGCAGGATGGAAAGGTCACCACGGAGCATGGCGTGCTTTCCATTGCGGAGAAGGTGATCGAGAAATATTTCGGAAAGACCAAGAAGCTGCGCGTGTACGAGGGCAAGGGGTGCCCGGTATGCAAGAATACCGGCTATGTCGGCCGTACCGGCATCTTCGAAGTGCTGGAAGTGACGCCGACGATCCGCGAACTGATCATGAAGAAGGTGGACAGCGATATCATCGAAACGAAAGCGGTGGAGGAGGGTATGACGACGATGTTCGAGGACGGCCTCCGGAAAGTCGCGAAAGGTGTGACGACGTTGGAGGAGGTGATGCGGGCAGTGAAGGCGTAGCGTGATTCTGTTTTTTATAAACACAGACTCACAGTTTATAAAAAACAGAATCCCGCTCCGCAGGAAAGGGGGAGGTTAGGAAACACAGACTCACAGTTTATAAAAAACAGAATCCCGCTCCGCACGAGAGATAGGGGGGGGTGGAAACACAGACTCACAGTTTCCAAAAACTCCATTCCTGCTTCGGGAAGGAAGGGGAAGAGGGTCGTAAATTTACGACCCTCTTTTTTTATCCGCATAACCGGTGAGGAGGGGAGAAGGGATTGGTGGTGGTATAATGGAATATATGAGTGTACGGTTGAAATCATCGGAAAAATTGGAAATGATCAGCAATCTTTCCGCCATGTTGTCTGCGGGTATCCCGCTGCTGGAAGCGGTGGATGCGATGCTCGACGGCGCGAAGGCGCGCACGAAGTCGGTCCTGACCTCGCTTCGGAAGGATTTGGAATCGGGGAAAACGATCGCCGATTCTTTCGCGCAATTTCCGGACAGCTTCGATCCGGTCGCGGTCAATCTGATCCACGGGGCCGAGCAGGCGGGTGATCTGGAACAGGTCCTGAAGGATCTCGCTGAAAGCATCCGCCGGGATATCGAGTTCACCAGCAAAGTCCGCGGCGCCTTGGCGTATCCGATATTCGTGATGGTCATCTTCGTGATCATCATGGTGGTGATCCTGTCATTCGTGATTCCGCGCATTTCCGAAGTGTTTTCGAAGCTGCGGGTGACGATTCCGCTGCCGACTCAGATCCTGATCTGGATGAGCGGCATCATGCTGGGATATTGGCCGTGGATCGTTGCCGGATCGGCAACGGCGATCGCCGGCGGCATCTGGCTGTATCGGGTCCGGCGCCGTCAGATGCTGAACGCGCTGTCGGGATTGCCGTTCATCCGCCATTTGGCGCGCGAAATCGACCTGGTGCGGTTCACGCGGAGCGCCGGATTGCTGCTGCGTTCGGGTATTCCGATTGAAAAGACTCTGGAGTTGGCGCGGGATGTGGTGGTCCGGAAAGAGCTGACGCTCGCGATCGAAAGTTCGCGGCAGGACGTGATGCGCGGCAAGCGGCTGAGCGAATCATTGCGCGCGCACGGAGATCTGATTCCGCAGATCCTGATCCGGATGATCGCCGCCGGAGAGAAAAGCGGGAAATTGGACGAATCCTTCCAGGAAGCGGCGGATTATTTCGACAATCGGGTGACGACGACGATTAAGTCGCTCACGACATTATTAGAACCGGTTCTGCTGGTGATTGTCGGTGTCGCGGTGGGCGCGATCATGGTTTCCATCATCGCTCCGATCTACCAGTTGGTCGGCCAAATCAAAGTCCGCTGATGAAACGTTCGGGATTCACTCTCATTGAATTCATGGTAGTCATGGGATTCGCCGCGCTGACGGCGTCCTTCATCACCGCGACGCTGATCCGTCCGCAGACGCAGACCGACCTTGCCGGAGAAACGGATAAGGTCATCGCCGACATCCGCGGGCAGCAGATCAGCGCGATGGACGGCCTGACGAGCGGAACGAGCGATCCGGTAAGTTACGGGATTTATTTCGCGTCAACGGGATATACGCTGTTCCGCGGCTCGGCGTATGTTCCCGGCGCGGCTGACAATTTTGCGGTTTCACTTCCGTCATCGGTGCAATTTACGAATATCACGCTCCCGTCGTCGGCGATCGTGTTCACCCGCCTCACCGGCGATGTGTCCGGGTATGCGGCGGGATCCGATTCGGTGACGCTGCAGGATACCGTTTCAAATGCGACAACCACGGTCACGATTAACCGCTTCGGCGCGATCACGCGAACACCATAATGACTCCTTTGCCGCATACCGCGCAGCGCCGCGGGCAATCACTGGTTGAACTTCTGCTCGCTTTCGGTCTGACGACGCTGTTTCTTTCCGCCTTGATCAGCGGGCTGGTTTCTTCGCAGATCGGAGCGGGGAATGAAGCGAACCGGTTGCTGGCGGTCGGCTACGCCCGCGAAGCGGAAGAGGCGATGCGATCCATCCGCGAACAGGGATGGAGCATGATTGCGACCAACGGTGATTATCATACGGTGCTTTCGGCGGGAGGCCAGTGGTCGCTGGGAAGCAGCAGCGAACTGGTGAACGGCTTTCTTCGTGAAGTTTTGATCGATGACGCGCAACGGGACAGCAACGGCGTGCTGGTGGAAACCGGCGGGACCGTGGATCCTTCCACGAAACGGGTGACCGTGCAGGTATCGTGGGGCGACGGTTTCGTGAACACATTGAAGACCATTTATTTTCTGACGCGGTATCTGGGTAATACGTTCTTCACGCACACGACTCTCGCTGATTTCAGTCCCGGAACATTCAACAATACCCAGACGAGCAATACCGGGGACGGCGCTATCGGGATCAAATCAAGCAATCAAAGCAACATCTACGATGAGCCGTTCAGCACCGCGACTTCCTATGCGTATAATAGTTCCCTGATTCAGGTAAGCGGAGGAAATGCCCATCTGGTGAATCTGGGATCGCCGACGAACAGCGCGGGAGCGAATCCGAGTTTTGATACAAACAGCACCGGATGGACATTCGCCTCGTTCGGAAACAACATCGGCCAGACCGGGACGTGGTACGCGGCCGGCGGCAATCCCGGCGGCTATGTCGACCTGTCATTCGGCAGCAGTAAGAACAAGGACGGATTCGGGTATTGGTATGAGCCGATCACCATCAATGCGACCAACGTGAACGCGACGGTGTCGCTGCAGTGGGACGTGACCGCGTTCAATCTGCCGCCGACATCCATGCAGGTATACGCCTTCGTCGATCCGACCACTGCGGATCCGGTGCTGGGCCAGCAGGTGTGGAGCAGTGGAGAGATCATCGGGACGAGCGGCTGGTCGGGGACGATCACGGCCGACGCCTCATCGAAAATCACCACGCCGGGAACCTATTATCTCAAGATCATGGTGGAAGTGAATACCACGCCGTCGACCGGAGGCCCGCCGTTCGGTCCGTACACCGTCGGCATCGATAATGCGCAGCTGTCCTGGACCGGCAACGCGGTGAGCTACTCGACGTCGGGCCCGACAATCCAGCCGGCCGCCGCCTTTTCCGATTCCGGCGAATCGCAATGGACAAGCTTCACGGAAACGGCGACCAAGAACGGCGGCGAGGTCTATTATCAGCTGCAGTATACCGGCACCGACTGGATGTACTGGAACGGGACGGCGTGGGCGACATCGACGGTGGCGACGAATTACAATACGGCGGCGACGGTCAATTCGCATATCGCCACCTTTCCGGCATGGAGCCATCAGATAACCGTCAAGGCATTTTTGGTCAGCAACAGCCAGCAACAGATCTATCTGGACGATGTCCAGATCGCGTATACGAGCGGTACGACGCTGACGACGAATACCCCGTTCACGACGCCGGGTAATTACACCTATAACAGTTCGGAAATCGACGTGACCGGCGGATTCGCGCAGCTGCACGGATCGACGAGTTCGGTCGGCGCCTCCACGACCAATCCCGGATTCGATGCCGGCAGTACCGGTTGGACATTTACAAGCTTCGGTAACAACGTATCGCAAAGCGGAAACTGGATTTCCAGCGGCGGAGATCCCGGCGGGTACATCAACATGACCTTCCCGGCATTCAAGAACAAGACCGCCGACGGATTCTGGTCCCAGCCGCTTTCCGTGACTCAGGCGAACTCCACCGGTACGCTGACGTTCAACTGGAGCGCGACGGCATATCAGGCGACACCGACTTCGTTTGAGGTATATGCATTCGTGGATACCACAAATGCGAATCCGGTGATCGGGCAGGAAGTATGGAACAGCGGACAGATCACCGGCACCACGGCCTGGTCGGAAACGGTCAGCGTGGATGTCTCGTCAAAAATAGCCGCAACCGGTACTTATTATACGAAGCTGATGGTTGAGGTCATTTCGCCGAACGGAGGCAACATCGGCCCCTATACCGTCGGTTTCGATAATGCGCAGCTTCAGTGGATCAAATCGACGACGACATATCCGACGGACAGTCCGACGATCAATCCGACGACGTCATTCGCCGACCCGAATATCACTGGCTGGGTGTCATTCACCGAAACCGCGACCAAGAACGGCGGGGAGATCTATTATCAGCTTTCCGACAACGACGGCAGTACGTGGCAATTCTGGAACGGGACGGCGTGGACCACGGCCGTGTTGGCGACCGATTACAATACCGCGGCGGCGGTCAATACGAACATCGGGGCGTTTTCCAGCGTGAACAAGCGCATCATGTTCAAGGCGTTTCTCGTGAGCAGCGGAACGCAATTCATCCAGCTGGACAATATCGCGATCGGCTATTCGTCGGGAACCTATGCGGCGACTGGGACGTATGTGTCGCCGACGTTTGATGCGGGGGCGAACGTCGGATTCAACCGGATTACCTGGACGGATACCACGGACGCCAACAACTATGTGAAGTTCCAGGTCGCGACGAACTCGGACAATACGACTTTTGAATTCCACGGGCCCGACGGAACGACATCCTCCTATTATTCGCTGACGAACGGCGCCATCGCGTACCGGGATGTTTCCAACCGCTATCTTCGCTATAAGATATATATGGGGACCACGGTGGCGAGCGATAAGCCGCAGGTGCTGGATGTCACCGTCAATTATTCACCCTAGAGCGCATTGCTATGAACCTACAACCTATAACCTATAACCTACAACCTCGGAAGGGTATGACCCTGGTGGAGACGCTGCTGTACGTCGGTCTGCTGTCCGTTTTCATGGTCATTCTGGTGAATATCTTCGTGTCCATCATCGAACTGAAGCTGGACACGGAGGCGACGAGTCCGGTCGAGCAGACCGGGCGTTATCTGATGGCGCGGATGTCCTATGACGTGAATCGCGCATCCAGCATCACCAGTCCGGCAACGCTCGGATCCACCGGGACGAGTCTGTCGCTGGTGATCAATGGCGCCGCCTATACCTACCAGCTCAGCAGCACTACCATCCTGTTGACCGATGGCACGGGGACCGCATCCACGACCGGCAGCGAAGTGGCGGCTTCCAATCTTTCGTTTGAGCGGCTGGGGAATACCGGCGGAAAGCCGATGGTCCGCATCCAATTCACGCTCACGCCGACCGTCCAGAAGGTGCAGGGGAATCAGTCGGAATCATTTTTAATCACCGGCGGCTTGCGATAACATCTCCATGATCATCATTTCAAAAAATCGGAAATCGCGCTCAGGGCAAGCTTTGGTGGGGCTGCTGGCGTTCATGGCCATCGCGGTCATCGTGACGTCGGCGGCGGTGATCGTATCGCTCTTGAACACGCAACGGACCAGCGACTACGCGCTCGGCGAAGAGCTCTTCGCGTACGGCGAGGGAGGGCTGGAGAATGCGACATTGCGCACTCTGCGTGACCCGAACTTCGCAGGAAGCACGACGACGATCACCGAGGTCACCCCGCAGGTTTCTGTTATACTGAATATAACAGGCTCCGGAACGAAGACCGCAACGGTGCGCGCGGAGATGAGCGGCAATATGCGGAAGTTCCAGAGCGTGGGGAGCTTTACCGGTACGGTTTTCACGCTCTCCGGCTGGCAGGAGCTGCCATAATCATGAAACTCTTCTCTTCCCATACGTTCCTTTTCGCCTTTCTGAACAATGCCACGCTGCGCCTGGCGGTGTATGACCTTTCGGCGTCCGGCGCGCAGCTGCGCGAATCCGATGCGATGACGTTTCCGGAGTCGGTGGTGCGGGACAGCGGCGTCGTTGACGTGAACGCATTCGGCGCCGGCGTGGACGAACTACTTGCCAAACATCCGTCGTGGAAACGCCATGAACTGATGCTGGTGATTCCCGAAGAGAAAATGTACGTGAAGGGTTTCGAATTGGAACTCGGCGATCTTGAGCGGAAGGAGGAACTGACGAATGATTTTCTGGACGAAGTGCCGTTCCGGCGGGACGAGATACAGATCCGTGAACGTCTCGTAGGAAGGGTTTTCGAGCTCGCGGTTGTGGAAAAGGATTTTCTGGCGACGCTGCAGCAGCCGTTTCTGGACGCGCATGTCCGGATCGCCGGCATCATATCGGTTCCGCATGCGCTGGCCCTTGAGCTGCAGGCGGAAGAGAAGAGTTTTCTGATCGCGTTTTATGACAATGACATCGCGATGATGCTTGCGGAAAATACAAGCATCCTTTTTTCTGAAACCAGGCGGCTGGTCAAGGGCGAGGTGGGCGAGGCGATGGAGGCCTTCGATCACTTCGTCGCGGCATCGCATGCGGATCGCGTGAAATCCGTCTCGCTGATTTTGGGCGACGCTGCCGTGGAAGATGCGCTGAAGACCGAACTGGAAAGCCGCCGCTACCACGTCAAAGAAGTGAAGAAAGTCCCGATGCTCGATCTGGTCGCGACATATATCGCCGCGCATCAGAATGAGGGACAGGCATGGAATCTGTTGGTTTCGCCGCGGCAGGGCCGTTGGCGCCGCGGCGTCATTGTCGGAGCCATTTTCGCCGGATCCCTCGCCGCATTGACGGCGATCGGATGGCTGGCGTACGCCCTGTATCTCGGTCCGTACATCGCATCGCTTTCATCTTCCGCGGCCCGGCCGGCCGCTTCACCGGCTCCTGCGGTAACCGCATCGACGTC
The DNA here is from genome assembly GCA_028865335.1 of Patescibacteria group bacterium. Taxonomy (GTDB): domain Bacteria; phylum Patescibacteriota; class Minisyncoccia; order UBA6257; family 02-FULL-45-10c; genus REEB48. The sequence continues at coordinate 8,886 of JAGWKK010000017.1, forward strand.
AACTCCCGCGGCCCAGCCGGCAACCACCACGCCCGCGGCTCCTGCCCCGGCTGTTTCGAAGGCCGATTTTCCTATTGCGGTTCTGAACGGCACGACCGTGGCGGGCGAAGCGGGCCGCCTCCGCTCATTGCTGACCGCTCAGGGATTCACGGTTTCCAGCGTGGGGAACAACAGTGATCAGACCCAGGTGGTGACGACGCTGTTTGTGAGTTCCGATGTGCCGGATACGATCTTGTCGGGAATCAGGGTTGTTCTTGAGGCGCAATACCAGAACGTGCTGGTGAACGTTTCTCCGGTGACCAGCAAGGATATCCACATCGTGATTGGGAAGAAAAAATAGGCGTGCTATACTATATATATGCCAAAAACAAACCACCAAAACCCGAAGCACGCTTCCCAGAGCGGTTTTACGCTCATCGAACTTCTGATCGTGATCGCGATCCTGACGGTTCTGTTCGCCATTACCATTGTCGCCGTGAATCCGGCACGTCAGTTCTCGCAGGCGAACAACACCCAGCGGCGCAGCGACGTGAGCGCGCTTCTGAACGCGGTCTATCAGTATGCGGCGGATAATCGCGGTGCCTTGCCGGCATATGTGAACAGCTCGTCCACGCAGGAAATCGGAAGTTCCACCGGCAGCTGCGCCATCACCTGCGGCGCGACGACGACCGTTGCGACATGTCTGAATCTTGATCCGACGCTGGTGCCGACGTATCTCGCGGCGATTCCGTATGATCCGAATCAATCCAATGCGTCCTCGACGCACTATGCGATCACGAAATCAACCAGCGGAAACCGTCTGACGATCACCGCCTGCGACGCGGAGCTCAGCGAGACCATCAGCGTAACGCGCTAAGAAGGAAAAGCTTCCCATGCGGGGAGCTTTTTAATTTGGTATACTAAGAGCATGATAAGTCGAAGGTTCAAAGTCCGAAGTCTGAAGTCTCAAATGCGGGATACACAAGGTTTTACGCTTATCGAATTGCTGGTCGTCATGGCGATCCTGGCTATTTTGTTCGCTCTGGTTTTGGTGGCGGTCAATCCGGTCCGGCAGACCCAGCAGGCGAATAACACGCAGCGTGCCAGCGATATCAATGCGATCGTGAATGCGGTCAATCAATATGCCGCGGACAATAAGGGCGCATTGCCGAGCGGTATCACGACTTCATTGAAGCTGATCGGAACGACATTGAGCGCGTGCGATGCGTCGTTATGCGGCAGTGAAACGCCGCAGGCGAATTGCGTCGACTTGAGCGGAAGCATCGCGCCGAAATATATCGCCGCGATTCCGCATGATCCGACGACGGGCAACGACTCCAATACGCGCTATGGCATTAAAATCACCGGCGTGGACAACCGCATCCTGGTCAGGGCGTGCGATGCTGAGTTGAGCCAGACGATCCAGGTGACTCAATAGTTTATGAAGACATTGCGCCAGGCATTGAAAGAAGCGGAAAAGAAGAAAGTGGCCATCGGCCACTTCAATATTGCCGACCTCGCGGGATTGAAGGCGATCGTTGAAGCGGTCCGGCAGCTGCGGGTGCCGGTGATCATCGGGACGTCCGAAGGCGAAGCGAAGTTCCTCGGCCGCAAGGAGATCGTGGCGTATATCCGGGCCTTGCGGGATGAATTGAAGCTTCCTCTCTATATCAATTCGGATCACACGTATTCGTTTGAGGAAGTGAAGCGGGCGGTCGCCGCCGGCTACGACGCCATCCTGTTTGACGGCGGTTCGTTGCCGATCAAAGAGAATCTCAAGCAGACGAAAAAGATCGTCAGCTATGTCCGGGCGAAAGACAAGCGGATCGTGATTGAGGGAGAGCTGGGTAACATCGGCAGCGGGTCGGAAATCCGTACCGAAATTCCGAAAGAAGCTGCCATCAAATTGGAAGACCTGACCAAACCGACGGACGCGGTGGCGTTTGTGCGGGCGACGGGCGTGGATATGCTTGCTCCTGCCGTGGGAAATATCCACGGCATGCTGGCGCATGCGGCAAATCCCGCGTTGAACATCGGCCGCATCCGGGAAATCAAAGAAGCGCTCAGGAAGGATCTGAAAAAAGACGTGCCGATGGTTCTGCATGGCGGCTCCGGAAGCGCCGATTCTGATTTTTCGGCCGCGATTGAGGCGGGGATGAACATCATCCACATCAGCACCGAACTGCGCTTGGCGTGGCGGAAGGGACTGGAGCGGAGCCTGGAAGCGTATCCCGATCAGATCGCTCCGTACAAGCTGTTCCCGCCGGTGATTGAAAGCGTGAAGGCGGTGGTGGTACGGCGCTTGCAATTGTTTAATAAGCTGGTATAATAGAATCTATCTTAGAAATCAGTTCCTCGGGCGCCTTGGAAACGGGTGCGCGCGGGTCATACTTTTATGGAATTACAAGTACAAAAACGGGAACAGTTGGGACGGGGTGTAAAGGCGTTGCGCGGGCAGGGCCTGGTTCCGGCCGAGTTATACGGCAAGGGGCTTGCGAATATGCACGTCAGCGTCGTGGCGAAGGAATTCAAGAAGGTGCTGAAAGAAGCGGGTGAAAACACCGTCGTGACGGTCCTTTTGGACGGAAAGAAATATCCGGTCCTGATCCATGATGTTTCCTACGATCCGCTGACGAGCGATTTCCAGAGCGTCGATCTGTATCAGATCCGCATGGATGAAAAACTGAAAGTCGGCGTTCCGCTTGAATTCATCGGCGTCGCTCCGGCGGTGAAGGAGAAGAACGGCGTTCTCGTGAAAGCGCTTCAGGAATTGGAAGTCGAGGCATTGCCGATGGATCTGCCGCACGACATCAAGGTTGATATTTCAGTCATCGCGGAGATCGGCCAGAGCATCTACGTGAAAGATCTCACCCTGCCTTCCGGCGTGAAGGTGCTGGTTGATCCGGACATGGTGGTGGCGACGGTGACGGCGAAGGTGACCGAGGAAGAGGAACTGGCCATGCAGCAGGCGGCGACGGGCGGCGTTGAAGAAGTCAAGGTTGAAACGGAAGAGAAGAAAGCCGAGCGTGCGGCCGAAGCGACTACCGAAGGACCCGCAGCCGAAGCCCAGAAATAGTGATCGAAAAGCGCCGAAAGGCGCTTTTCGCATTTCTGATATACTGAAGAGGAGAGGGATTAGAGCCCCGTTATCGCCATGCAAAAGCCTAAAGTAGTCATAGACCTGAAGCTCTCCGGGACCGACGTGAGGGTGCGGCGCGCTTCGCGTGTCGACCTCTCGGAATCCCGGATGATCCGTATCCCGTTTGTTCCGGTGATGCGGTTTTTGGTGATCGGCGTCGCCGTATCATATCTGATTTTCGGAACGGCCGTCGCTCCGATCGACCGTGGCCAGCTTTCACTCGCTGCGCAGACCGTGGATTCGACCCGCCAGCAATTGGAGTCCCAGCTGCAGGACCTGGAGAACCAGATCGCGCAGGAACAGGACGTCCTGGACGGCTATCAGAACCAGGGCGCGAGCCTGCAGAACGAGATCAATGCGACGAACGCGAAGATCAAGAAACTGAATCTCCAGATCCAGGCGATCACGCTTTCCATCAAATCACTGGGCAACCAGATCAGCGATAACCAGGATCAGATCCAATCCACCCAGAGCGACATCGATCAGAACAAGCTGGTGCTGACGCGGACGCTCCAGAGCGTGTATGCGAATGAGAACCTGAGCATGGTGGAGGTGCTGCTGCAGAAGCCGACCCTGTCGGATTTCTTCGGCGACATGGCGGACCTTATCACGATCCAGAGCAGCCTGAAGGATGCGCTCCAAAAGGGGATGGATCTCCGCGATCAATTGGTTTCGGAAAAAGAGGCGCTTGCCCTCCAGAAGAACGACGCGGAGCAGATGCAGGCATACCAGGCCTCCCAAAAACAGCAGCTCAATGCCGCGAACGCCCAGAAAACCACGCTTCTGAAGGAGACGCAGAGCAAGATCAGCCAGGCGCAGCAAAGCGTGCAGGAAAAGCAGAAGCAGGCCGCGCAGATCCGGAACCAGATCTTCACACTGCTGGGCGGAGGACAGCTTGCGTTCGGTGATGCGGCGAAATTGGCGCAGGTCGCCGAGAGCGCGACGGGAGTGCCGGCGGCGTTCATCCTGGCGATTCTGACGCAGGAGTCTTCGATTAACGGCGTCATCGGGGCGAATCTGGGAAAGTGTTATTACAATGATCCGCGCAACAATGCGAGCGGAACCGTGATGAGCAATACCCAGAAGCCGATCTTCCTGGCGCTGATGGCCACATTGAAATTGGATCCGGACAAAACACCGGTCTCCTGTCCGATCGTATCGGATGGCGCGTATGGCGGCGCGATGGGACCCGCGCAGTTCATGCCGTCGACCTGGCAGCTGTATGCGAACGACATCGCCTCCGTCACCGGCAATAATCCTCCGTCACCGTTCAATAACCTGGACGCATTCGCGGCAACCGCGCTGTATCTGAAAAACGGCCTGACCAGCTGCAAGGCGATCTACAGGACCACATTCTCGCAGGAAAGCTGCGCTGCCGCGAAGTATTACGCGGGAGGCAACTGGAAATATTATATGAGCGTAGGCCGCTATGGCTACCGCGTGGCCGATCGCGCATCGACATTCGCCGACGATATCGCGATTTTGGATTCCAGCTCGTAATCCCGCCTTCCATGGCGAGCCGACAAAAATCCCCGCGCGGTGCGGGGATTTCTACTGGCTCTTCCTGATTTTCTTGAGGATGGCGCCGAAGTCGCCGTCGAGCACGGTCTCGACATTATGTACTTTGATGCCGAAGCGGTGGTCCGTGATGCGGTCATCGGGGAAGTTGTAGGTGCGGATCTTTTCCGAACGGTCCGCGGTACCCACCTGTTCCCGGCGGGCCGCGTCGGTGTCGCCGAACTCCTTCATGCGCTGCATTTCGTAGAGTTTCGCGCGGAGGACTTCCATGGCGCGTTCGCGGTTCGCATGCTGAGTGCGTTCTTCGCGGCAGGAAACCACGATGCCGGTCGGTTTGTGCAGGATGCGCACGGCGCTTTCCACCTTGTTCACGTTCTGGCCGCCCGGACCGCCGGCGCGGGAGAAGGTGACTTCAAGATCGCCCGGGTTCACGTTGACTTCCTTCGGTTCCACGACCGGAAGGATCGCGACGGTCGCGGTGGAGGTATGGACGCGGCCGGCTTTTTCGGTTTCCGGTACGCGCTGGACGCGATGCACGCCCGATTCATATTTGAATGCATCATAGCAGCCCTCGCCTTCGATGCGGCAGATGAACGTCTTGAAGCCGCCGAGCGTTCCGGCGCTGGTATCCATGACGGACACTTTCCATCCCTGGTTCGCGGAGTAGCGCTGATACATGCGGGCAAGGTCGCCGGCAAAGATGGCGGCTTCGTCGCCGCCGGCACCCGCCCTGATTTCCAAAATGATCTTATTCATAAAAATATGTTCTAAATGTCGATGAGTTCTAATTGTTCTAGATGTTTACGAGAAAGCATTATTGAGTTTTTTAAACAAATAGAACAAGCAACCGAAGGTTGCGGTAGAACAACTACAACGCCCAGCTAAGATTTCTTGTTCTTCGCGACGCGCACCTTCTTTTCCTTCTTCGGAGCCGTAGCGGCTTTTTCCCGGCGCGCCTTGAACTTCTCAACTTTACCCGCGGTATCGATCAGCTTCTCCTTGCCGGTGAAGAACGGGTGGCAGTTGGAGCAGATTTCAACCTGCAGTTCCGGCTTGGTGGAGCCGACTTCAAAAACCGCGCCGCATGCGCAGGTGACTTTCGCTTTCGGATAATACGTCGGGTGGATATCTTGTTTCGCCATAAGTGTTTTTTATTACTATTCTAGTATACACGATATTCCCATTTTGACAAGAGCTCCTATTCTGGATATCCTGACCGAGGATCCTTGATGCGGAGAAAGGAATGGATAACATAAGCTACCTTGTGCAGTATGAAGAGTACGAACCGCCGATCAGGAAACCCATCGAAGGCGTCAGGACATTGTCCGTGGTCCGATGGGGCGAAGGAGTTGTGGGCGGAGACGCGCCCGGCGGGTCCGGCCAGTGGAACCTCAAAGAGGTCCCGCTCGAAGCGAGTTCGGATTCCGATGCGAAGTTGGAATACCATGAATGGAAGCAGAGGAACCTGAGCAACCTCGGAGCGAGGTATCCGAGGATCCAGAATTGGCGTCTGGTCCGCAGGGGCGAGAAGGATGAAGTTCTCGTCCGCCTCTAGCGAGTCGCGTAATCACGCGACTTTTTGTTTGGCGTTGACGCCGTCCATTTTTCTCGGATATAGTGGGTTCAGCACATAAGGAGGTGTATATATGAAACGACGGATAATCAAGGGAGCCGCTTCGTTCCGGGTCGTGTATGAGTACGCGGTACGGGATATTCTGAGTCGCCGCCGTACGTGGTTTTGCCGGGAAGAGGAGCTGACCGCTCAGACGCCCGCCGCCGCACATGAAGAGCTGAGGCGTTTGCGGGGCCGATTGCGATCGGGATGCACGGTCCGCAATGTCAAACTGTTCCGCCTGGTGCCGGTAAGGTGAGCGCGATGAGCGACGAACCGAAGCTCTATCGGGAACCGTTTTCCTACCGCGTCCATTTCGGACGTATCGTGGAGAATATGAATCACGGCTTCGTCGTACTTGGCGAGGAGGAGTTCCTTTCCGCAGCGACGCTCGCGGAAGCGCGGAACGAATTCGAAGCATGGAAAGAACGGCACAAGGACGATGTGACAATCACGAACCCGCAATTGGTCGAAGTCCGATATCCTCAAGCCCCGTAATGGGGCTTTTGTTTTTTGCAATGCAATTGACGGATTCGGCATTTCTCGCATATACTATGAAACGGAACATAAATAGATGAGAAGGCAGATGAAACACTATGCGATCGTGAAGAGCGTTTCCGGCGATCCGGCGAAGGACCTTGAGGTGGTTAAGGTGATCGATGACCGGAACGGCCTTGACGTTAAAGTGAAAGCGCTCGCGTGGCTTACCGGAGCCGGACTGCCGTGCGTAGGCGACCCGCATGACTTTTATTTCCTGGTCGATCTGGATCCGTTGATCAACATATCCGCCGCCGATCTGTGGAAAGTGCATCTGCTTCGCGAAGTGGTTAAGAAACCCCGCCCGACTTGATCGGGCTTTTTATTTGAATCAACGGATATTTAGTGTTTGAATAGGAGTATGCGTTTCGAGAAACAAAAATCATCCATCGAGCGGGTCGTGGGCGTTCCGCCGGAAGAGGAAGAGAAAATATTACGGAGTAAGGCCGAGGTTTTTGATAGCCAATCCTTTAATGATCTGAAAGGGAAAGAACGGGAAAAGACGCCGGAAGAAGCGCAAATCATCAATCTTGCGAATCAGATGACTAATGAAGTCCGCCGCCGCTACGGGCTCGATAATTTTGACGTGCCGCCTCAGAATATCCACATGATTCCGGAGGATAAGTGGCCGTCCGGAGATAAAAATACGCGAGGATTTTATGCTTCGATGTTGCAGGGGGTTGCGATTCAGGATGAACATTTTTCTAAAATGTCTATGCTCTCTATCGCTATCCACGAGTTGTTGCATTTTAAATCCTATAACGCGCTCCAGGTCGTTTCCGAGGAAAAATCAGGAGCGCATCAGCCGTATCGTATCGGATTCCAGACATTTTCAAGGGATGGAAAAGAAAAATATTTTACGGAATTGAACGAGGCGATAACCGAAGAGCTGAGTAAGAGGATTATGTTGTCATCGCGTCTTGATTTATATGAGAATCCGTTATTTACCGACGAAATAAATAAGACAGACAAGATATATGAGAAATATCCTGACGTCAAGGCAAAAAACGGCACGCTGTTATTCACCAGCGATACGCTATATGCGAAAGCGGAGATTCCGGCTGATTGGAAACAAATTTTCCAGTATCTGATGGGGAAGCGATCTCCCGATATCACCGTGGCAAAATATGTTTACCGAAAGCAGCGTCGGATGCTGAATTCTTTGATGGACAAAATCTGGAACAAGCATAAAGATGAATTCAAAGATCAGGAAGCCGTGTTTGATTGCTTTGTGAAGGCATATATGACCGGCAATCTCTTGCCGATCGGGAGATTGATTGAAGATACGTTCGGAAAGGGAAGTTTGCGAAAGATTGCTGAGCTGGATATGAGCGAAGAACAGAAAAAAGAGAAAGTGAAATAATAGTATGCGTTTCGAGAAACAAAAATCATCCATCGAGCGGGTCGTGGGCGTTCCGCCGGAAGGGGAGCGGGAGATTATGAAGGGTATGGCGGAAACTTTTGATGCCCAAGATATCGAGAAGTTGAAGACGAAGGAGCGTGAGAAAACGAAAGAAGAGCTTGTGGTGATTGATCTTGCTAATGATGCGACGAATGCATTACGGCGCGAATACGGAATGGACGATTTTGATGTTCCGGCGAAAAATGTTCATATCATTCCTCGCAAGAAGTGGCCGAAAGAGATGGCTCACGAATTAGGATCGTGTCTTGAGTTGGATCAGGCGATAATAATCCGGGAAGAGACGCAGTCGCGGATTCAATTCCTCACGACAGCCATTCATGAGTTGCTGCATTTCAAATCGTATACCGCCCTTCGAATGACCGGCGGAAAAGAGGAGTCGGGGGCGGTGGGTATCGGCCGGTATCGGAACGGTCTTTCCACTGTTTCCCGTGACGGTGCGCAGGTATATTTTACGGCGCTGAATGAGGCGATTACTCAGGAGCTTTCAAAAAGGCTTCTTGAAGAGGTTCTGGTAAGGGAACGGGAGAGTCCGCTTTTTGCTGAAGAAATACAAAATACTGAAACGGTCGTACGGCGGTATGGCGGCGTGAGAACAAGCGACGGGCGCCGTCTTATTCCTCCCGGAACGTTGTATGCGGCACCTCGGTCTTCAAAGCCGGTGGAGGACATTTCCGACTATCTCTCGCGAGGCGGATCGGTTGACGTCAAAGCGCTAACCTATTCCTGGCAACGCCGCATATTGGTTTCGTTGGTGAAGAATATCTATCAGAAACACGCCGATCAATTTAAGAATGAAAGCGAGGTTTTCGATGTCTTCGCTAGGGCATATATGACCGGCGACCTGTTGCCGATGGGGCGATTGGTTGAAGAAACATATGGCAAAGGATCGTTTAAGAAACTTGCGACGCTGGATCTGGGAGATGAAAAGGCGAGTGATCGTAAGGCGGAAAAATAAATACATAACTATGCAGAATCAAGAATATCCCGTCCATCTTTCCGATCCGCTAAGAGTCCGGATTGCGGTTGAATATGCCCGGCACGAAATGAGGAAATTATTTCCTCGCATCCGGGACGCCGCTACCTTGGCCGTTCTTGATGATGAAATCACGCGCTGGCCGGAGCTGCTTTCGGTAAGGGATTTCTGGAACGGGGTTCACGGGATTTCCATGGGTTTTCGTTTGAAAAATATCGTCTCCTGGCTGACGTCATTGAATATCCGTTGGGAGAAGCGGGAAGTCGATACGGCCGACCTTTGGTTTGGGGGGAGCTTCGGGCCGATCCCTAAATTAGGTAGCGCAGAATCTGCCGGCGATGTCGCTTGGAAATTGTTCTTGTCGGAGAATATAAAACTTCTCGAAGAAGTGCGTAAAACCGTTTTTGAGAAATCGAATGACAGTGCCCCGCGGAGCGAGTACCCGCTTTTTGTGGTGCGCAAAGAAGACGAGTTGCGGGTAATCGACGGGAATAGGCGGTTACTGCAGGCGATCGTGAATGAGCGGCCACGGATCTCGATATATGTAGGCGAGCCGATTTCTTCGCCGGTATTTTATGAACATTGGGTTCCGACGTCGTTGATGGTTGACCTTGCCTTCTGGCACAAGAAAGAATTTTTATCAGGAAGAAGCACGACACAGGAAATAGCGCATGTTATTGCGGAGCTGATCAGGGATTCTTCGC
>JAGWKK010000018.1 GCA_028865335.1 Patescibacteria group bacterium
ACACTTCAAGTTCCGTGTTAAAAATAATGACGTTATATCTCTTTAATTCGTAGCGATGCCCATCAATCACGACTGGCTTCGGGCTCTTCGCAAACCCCGCAACCGGAGCCAACAAAATCGCAACGGCCAACATGATGCTTGTACGCATTTTTTCCACCTCTTTTCAACGAACTCTTCCAGAAGTATATTATCAATTTTCATACGAAAAGTCAACAAAAAAGCGGCCACGAGGGCCGCCGGGAAATCACCGGCTCATCTTCGCCTGTTCCTTATCAAGCATGAATGATATGAAGATCAACGCGCAACTGATGCCGAATCCGGTTTCCAGCGTAGTGAACGAATAATGCACCCCGGAAATGATGTCCGCGCTTCCTGCCGCGAAGAATCCGACCAGCACCATCAGCGTCCCTCCCGCGAATATCGTGATCCACTTCAGCAATCCGAGAAGCATCTTCACCAGGAACATTGTCGCCTCCTGCTGACTTCTCCCCGGAGTGTACCAAGAAAGCCACGGGTGTGTAAACAAAAAACGGCCGAAGCCGTTTGCTCAATCCGAAAAGACATTCCCGCAGTAATAGCAGTGCGGCGGACGATCACCGATCATATGAACCTCGGAAATCGCGGCTATTTTCAAGCGAGGAGGCCGAGTCTTGCACTTGCATTCACCGCACGGGTACAGCCCTTTCCCCCAATAGAATTCCGCCTTCCTCTCCGCATAGCGGCGGAGCGAGACGTCCTTCAACCAGAACATGTACACCGGCCAGAATAGGAATACGAGCGCCGGGTGCTCCCACCAGAATTTCTTACTCCACGGCTTAGGCGTCTTAGGTCCGATGCTCTCCAATATTGCGATCAATGCCCCCATAAAGAGATACAAACCGACGATAAACAAATCCACGAGAATCACCAGGACCTTCAACATACGTCCCCCGTCCCACTCAGAGAGCTAGGGATATCCTACCTCATCAACTGACAAAAGACAACAAAAAAAACGGCTTGCGCCGTTTTTTCTGTTATGCAAGTTTCTCTTTGACGATTTCACTGACCATCTTTCCGTCCGCCTTGCCTTTCATTTCCGCCATCACCGCCTTCATGACCAGGCCCTGATTGCTCTTATCCGGCATGCCGGCAAGGATTTTATCCACCGCAGCGGCGACTTCTTCGCGCGACATCTGCGCCGGGAGATATGCTTCCAGTATCGCCAGTTCCTTTTTCTCGCCCTCCGCAAGATCCGGACGGCCGCCCTGCTCGAACGCCAGAATGGATTCCCTCCGCTTCTTCGCTTCCTTGGCAACCACCTGCAGCGCCTCCTCTTCGCTCAAAACCGCATCCTTTCCTTTTTCAATCGCCTTGTTTTTGATCGCGGCGTTGAGCATGCGAAGCACGCCGACTTTATCAGCGGCTCCCGCCTTCATCGCCTCTTTCAAATCGCCCATTATTTTTGCCTGAAATTCCATATGGATTGAGTATACCAAAAATAGGCGGCTCCGCCTATTTTTATACGATGCCCAGTTTCTTGGACTTCGCGACTTCAACCTTCTTTTCTTCGCGATAAAGCGCCGCTTCGCGGAGCTTCAGACGGCTTTTCGGGCGGGTGTGGAACCGGCGCTTCCGCGCCTCCTTCAAAACACCGCTCTGATTCATCTTTTTGGAGAACCGGTACAGGAATGAACCGGTGGACTCGTTTTCTTTTCGTTTTACAAACATGTGGATTATTGTAGCAAACGGCCGTTTATTTGTCCAGACGGGGGTGCGGCATGGCGTCAATCTCTTTTTTCTGCTTGATCGGATTCCATCCTCCCAGCATATGGAGGTGCAAATGGTCGATCACCTGCCCGCCTTCGCGGCCGACATTGAAAACCAGCTTATAGCCCTTCAGACCGAGTTTTTCCGCCGTATCTTTGGCGGTATAGATCATATGCGCCAGCAGATCGCGGTGATTCCCCTGCAGCGATGCGATGGACGCGATATGTTCTTTCGGCACAATCAGATCATGCACCGGAGCCGACGGGTGGATATCCTTGAAAACCATCAGCGAATCATCCTCAAAGAGGATGTCCGCAGGAATCTCCTTTCCGGTTATTTTACAAAAAATACAATCCATGGGGTTTCGTATCATGTATCACGTATCAGGCGTCAGGCACTCATCGTTAAGGGATGATTTACACGGCATCTGATACATGATACCTGACACTTGATACTTACTTGAGTCGTTTTTTGACTTCCTTGATCATTTTCTTCAACGGAACCGTTTCCTGCACGCTGTTGCGGAGATCGCGGATGATGACTGATTCCTCGAATGCCTCCTTCTGGCCGAAGATCAGCGCATAGTCGGAACCCTCCTTATCGGCCGCGCGCAACTGCGCTCCCAGCGAATCCTTGCCGAGCGATTCGATGACGGTGACGCCCTCTTCGCGCAGCGACTCGATCAGCGACAGGCTTTTCTTTTTCGCGGTTTCACCGATGTGGATGAAGAACACCGTCTTTTTCGAACGGGATGACACGTTGACGCGCAGCGCTTTCATGACTTCCAGCACCCGCTCCACGCCCAGCGCGCCGCCCACGGCACCCGCCGGCCGTCCGCCGAACATTTCAATCAGATAGTCATACCGGCCGCCGCCGCCCAGCGCGAAATCGTATTTCTGGCCGTCCGGTCCCGCCGCCTCGGTGAAGAATTCGAACACCGTCCGGCTGTAATAATCCAAACCGCGGACGAGCTGGTGGTCGATCTGATACGGAATGTGGAGTTCGTCCAGGAATTCAAGCGTATTCTTCAAGTGCTTGCTGCAATAGACGCACAAGCTGTCCAGCGAGATCGGCGCTTCGGCCTTATACGGCTGGCAGGTTTCGTTCTTGCAATCCAGCAGGCGCAGCGGATTCTCGCGCAGGCGGCGCTTGCAGTCGCGGCACAGCTTGAACGACGGATTCTTATAGTACTCGATGAGCTTCTTGCGGTAATTCGGCCGGCAGATGCGGCAGCCGATGCTGTTCACTTTCAGCGAGATGTCCTTGATCTTCAGGCGCTCCAAAAGCCGGTGCATCGTCAGGATGATCTGCGCGTCATAGACCGGATCGTCATCGCCGCCGAGAATCTCAAAACCCACCTGGTGGAACTGGCGGAACCGGCCGGCCTGCGGCTGCTCCTTGCGGAACATCGGGCCCATGTAGAACAGCTTCAGCGGCTGGCCGAGATGACTCAGGCCGTGCTGGAGATAGGAACGGACGATGGATGCGGTCGCCTCCGGACGGAGCGCCAAACGGTCGCCTGAACGGCTCGTGAACACGAACATCTGCTTTTCCACCACGTCGGTGGTCTCGCCGAGCGTTTTTTCAAACACTTCCGCGCGTTCCAACAGCGTCGGATCGATGCGGCGATAGTGATAATACTCGGTTATGGACTGCAGTTCCTTCCGGACCTTATCCCACCATTCCTGATCCTGCGGGAGAATGTCGTGCATCCCTTTCGGCGACTGCAAATTTTGAAATTCTGATTTTTTCATACCGGGTAGTGAATCTGCGATTCTCTTCGCAGCATTTAATAGTTTTGAATAATGAGAAAATATTTACCGGCTACAACATTGACCGTGCCGACGGATATTATTCTGCGAAGAGAATTAAATGCTCATCGCAGATCCCTGCCTGCCGGCAGGCAGGTACTACCCGGCATATACCTCTGTATACCTTATGCGGACTAATCTGTAAATGCCTTGATGTCCGAAAGCGGGAGCAGCCGCAGGCGGACGATGCCGATGATGTATTTCTGATCCATCGGTCCCCAGCTCCGCGAATCGAAACTGTAGTTGCGGTTATCCCCCATCATGAAATACTCGGTCGGGCCCAGCGTTTCCGTGATATCGCCTGACGTCATCACGCCCGGCGGAAGATAATCCTCCGACAACACCGTTCCGGGATCGGAAGGATTCTGCGCGATGCGCACCTGACCGTTGTGGATCTTGACGGTCTCCCCCGGCAGGCCCACGATACGCTTGATGTAGTAAATGGACGGGTTGCCCGGATATTCGAACACGATCACCTCGCCCCGTTCCGGCGCGCGGAAATGATAGGTCACTTCATCCACCAGCAGGTAATTGCCGTTGCTGAAGTTCGGCTCCATGCTGGCGCCGCTGACCAGAAACGGCTGCACCAGAAACGAGCGGATCAAAAATACGGTGATGACCGCTACGAGCACCACCTCCAACACTTCCCACAATGCAAGGAGAAAGACTTTCATACATGAAAAAAGCGGCTGCCGCTTTCCATACCTATTCATTTTAATACCATCACCCGCAGAACACAATACGACCGGTGCGCGCGCCGCGAAAATGATATATGATACAGCTATGGCTTCAAGTCCGCGATATGTCATCGTCGGCCTGGGAAATCCGGGAGACGAATACGCATCAACCTACCATAATGCCGGCGCGATGGCGGTTGATTTTCTCGCCGCGGAATCCGCATGCGCTCCGCTGAAATCCCTGACGGCGAAACAGTTCGCTTCCGCCGTTTGCGGCCAGGACGCGCTTGTGAAACCGCTCACCTTCATGAATGAATCGGGCGTCGCGGTACAAAGCGCGCTGGCGCATTTCAAAACGACGGCCGGGCACCTCATCGTCATCCACGATGATTCGGATCTTCCTCTCGGGGAATGCAAGGCATCTTTCGAGCGCGGCTCCGCCGGGCACAAAGGCATTGAAAGCATCATCGGCGTCCTCGGCAGCAACCGTTTCTGGCGCATCAGGATCGGCATCCGGCCTCCGCTTCCCGACGGCGCTCCCCGTAAAAAAGCCGAGGAATTCGTCCTCAGAAAAATACCGTCCGCACAACGGGAAACACTCCGCGCCGCTTTCGCGCTTATTCCCGCGATGATCGCCGGATTACCCGCGCAAACACCTTAATCCGGTATCGTGAACGATACCGAGAATGTCACGCTTCCGTCCGGATTCGTCACGATCTTCGACAGCGGCATGTTGATATTCTGGAATCCCTGATCGGTAAGCTTGTTCTTGAAATCAACCGCGGCCGCCTCGCTCGGAACCCGCGCCATGATAAACAGCGTATGCTGATCGGTGCTCAGCGATTCCTGGATGAGAGTCAGCCCGCTTTCCATGGTATTGATATTCTCCAGCATTGCGGCGAGCGGAACGCTCTGGTTCTTCGCATTTGAAATCTGCTGTACGAGCGTATTGAACTTCTGCGCATCAGCCTGCAGCGTGACGACTTCGCTTCCGCCCGGAACCTGCGCGACCGCCTCCAGCTGGTTCTGCACTCCCTGGGCGGTGTACGCGAGGAAGCTGTCCATGCCGATGAACACCACCGCGAAGAATATCCCCATCACCACCAGCACATTCCGCCATAACTCCACGAATGACATGATCTGGGACCGGAAGAATCCGCGCTCGGTCCCGACGGCTTCCAGACTGATAAGCGTATCGCGCGACCGCGGCATCGCTCCCCGCATGGCGGCGCCAATGACTCCGGCCCACGAAATCGGCACATCGTCGAATCCCCGCAGCGACAGCTGGACCACCGGAAAATGGAATTGTTTTTCAACGAACTCGGCGATCTCCTTGTTGAGCGCCTGCGTGATCAGCACCAGATGCTTCAACGAACCGCCCCAGTGGCTTGCATAAAAAGTGGACACCCGCTTCATTTCCCTGATGATCGTATCCTTGAAGTCCTGGAACGGTATTTCACGCGAGGCACGCTCTTCGGTGCGCGCAAGCTTCCAGGGCATGAAATATTCGAAATACACGCTTCCCTGTTTCAGCACCATGAAATCGATGCCGTCGCTTGAAATGTTGACCACCACCTGCGGCTCCTTGAAATCAAGGCCGACGGCGTACGTCTTCATCGCCCGGGCAATCGCCAAGGCGGGAAATTCGACCGCAGCAGGGACGAAATGCGCCCGGCGGAGCGCGGCAAGGTACGGATCGATGTTCGCCTTCCGCGCGAACGAACTCAGGATCTCGATCTGCAGATCCCGGTTCTCGGACGCGATCTCCTCCCAATCGGAATATGCCTCCGTAAACGGCATCGGGGAGACGCTCTGCAGATTCAACTGCACCGCCTCTTCCTTCTGCTTGCCGGTCAGCGGCGGCAGCGCGAACACTTTGCTGTAGACGATCGATGACGGCACGACCAAAACGACAGGCACCTTCTCCTTCTGCCGCTTGGTAAGCTGATGATGCAGCGCCTGGAGCCGCTCTTCCAACCGCGCGGCGTCCTTCACCATCCCGTCCTCAATGATGCCCGGCTCCAATGCGATGCCGTCGCGCACCAGGACGCCTTTCTCGATACGCGCGACCCGGATGGCTGCGTCCTTGATTTCCATACCCGCAATCGGGTGTGCCGGAGACGCAAAATCGGCCATCATGTCGCGCAAGAACGAAAGATTCCACTTCATATCTATCAGTATACTATGTTCCGGACTAAATTTCTTTCATATATTCCAGCGTGACCAGTCCGGTCGCCGCATCGGTATCCACCACCGCCTGCAGCGTCCGTGAACGGCCCTGCACCGTTCCGATTACCGTGATCTGCTGCTTGCCCGATCCGGCACAGGTCGGCGCGGGCGAATCCTTGCATACCGTAATGGATGCCGTTCCGGCATCGACCGTCAGCGTATACGTCGACGCGAACGTCTTGTCGCGCACCACTTTGATCAGCGCGTCCTCCATTCCCGACCGCGCCGTCAGCAATGCCTGCGAACTCAGCCGCATGCCGAACTCGGCGTTGCTGGAAATATAGGCGCTCGTCGTCAGGACGATCACGACTTCCACCAGAAGCCCGCCGATCAGCAGCACCATCGGCAACGCCGCAACCCCCCGTCTTTTTCGTAGAAGATTTCGCATAGTATCAATAGCTCCAATCAACAATGATATCGTCGATGCGCGGCATGCTTCCGCTCGACCCCGTAAAGTTCGTCATGACTTTGAAGTACCGGTTATTGGCAAAATTCGTGGCATCCAGCGAAGCCTGCACATTGGGACCGGCCGGCGTCGCGGGCGCTCCGACATAATTCCAGGGGCCGGTAGGACTATTGGATGCCGCCAGTTTGAACTGCACACTCGATCCCGACGGCTGACTCCCCTGCCAAATGATGGTATTGTACTGCGCGCCATTCACCGCGCCGGTATCGTAAACGCTCGAAAGGAATTGGCACGTCCCCTGATCCGCATTGCACGACGCGGACGTCGAAGTGATCGATCCCGGGGTCGTCGTATAATCAACGCTTCCCGAAGAAACCCTGTCAAACAGGGAGTTCGGCCGGGTGACCGGCCCGCTCTGTCCCGTTCCGCCGCTCCAGTCCGTCTGGTCGGTCACCTGATTCCGCCAGCGCGTCAGGTAGAGCGAATTGCTGATGGTCTGCGTCGCGCCGCCGATCGGATATGCCGCGGCAAGCACAATCTGCTGCGTCGACGTATCCTCCAGACGCGCGGTGTATGTCGACTGGATATTTCCGCCTGAGTCCCGGGAAACATCGTTGACGTAAAAATACCGCCTGTATGCGACGCTGTTGTAAAGACTGCCTGCCTCGGTCGCGGAAAGCGCGCGGTTGTAAATGCGCACATCATCGATCGATCCGTTGAACGACCGCCCGCCGCCGCTGGACCAGTTGCCGATCACCAGCGGCAGATTGTTCGTAGTTATCGTGCTTCCTGATCCGGAACCGGTCGCCGTCTGCACGCCATTGACGTAATGCGTCACCGTCGATCCGCTCTTCACCACCATGAAATACTGCCAGACCCCCGGCGTCAACGTCGTCATCACCGAATTGCCGGCCCATCCGCCGTTTCCGGTCGTATCCCATGCGAAAAGAAACTGGTTCGTTGCGCCGGCGTTCTGCTCAATGACATACCCGCCGTTGCTATGCTTGCTGAGGAGATCCGTATATGCGTTCTGCGTACTTCCCGGCTTCACCCACATACCGATGGTGACGTCTCCGGTCATGTCCAAGCTCGGACTATCGGGAATGCTGAGCCAATCGGTAGACCCGTTCAGACTCATACAACCTCCGACATGACAGCTTGATCCGCTCAGCCGGGCAGGAGCACCGATGACCGATCCGGTATTGCCCTGACCTGAAGAATCATAGACCGAACCTCCGCTCGATTCGTCCAGCTTCCATTCGCCTTCCAGCCCTGAGACGGAATCGTTCGTAAGCACGCCCTCCTCGCCCGGGACCGCGGTCTCTCCCGCCGATGAGGGAATAAGGAAATAATGATATGCAGAACCCTTGCTGAGCGAATAGAGCGCGGACCAGCTTGATTCCGAATAGGCGGTCACGGTATCCGCAAGCCCGTTCATGATCACCGACGCGAACCGGCTGTTCGTGGCGATCTGATTCGACCGCACCACGAGCAGAAACGCGCTCACCGCGGTCACCAGCATGATCGCCGTCAGTCCGAGCGCGACAATGATCTCCAAAAGCGATTGACCATGACGCAGGCGCCGGATATTTTTCGTAACAAAACTCATCGTACCTTTATTGTACCACGCGAAACGCGGGAGTCGCCTCAGACGGCACGCCTTCCTCTAATAGACCGTCCATGTATATTGCGTACTTTGCGTATTGCCTGCCAACCCGTAATCCCACCACGTTCCGCTGTTAACCGGGAACCAATTATTCAGACTGTATTGCCCGTTCGGATTCGAGTTGGAGTCATAAGCGAGCCAGTATGTTCCCCCGCTCTCAATGTCTTTGTAAAGGCAGTAGGATCCGTTTGCCGGGCCGTTCGTTCCGTTCCCGTCGCATCCGTTCGAGGAAGGACCCACGCATCTGTTATAAGTCGCGTGGCCAAGTTCTCCGATACGCGCCAGCCAAGTGTCACAGCTCTCACCGATGTTTCCCGAAGCCTGGCCCGGGACCCGGTACATCAGATTTTCCGAAACCTCATTGCTCAAAGAACCGTAATCATAACCGTTATATGCACGCACCTCATAATAATAGGTTACATTTGCCGTGGCGCTGGTATCGTCGTAAAATGACGCACTGCTGCTCACGGTCGCGAGCGGGGTGCCACTCTCTCCCCCCGACGTCGCCCCGCGATAAATCAGATACTCGCTTATCGCCGGCCCGCCATTCGTGCTTGCGGTCGTCCATGAAACCTTATAGCCGCCATATCCGGGACTCGCTGATGCGGTCACCGTTCCCGGCAGCGGCTTGAGCGTTTCCGCGCTCAGCGTCCCCTCTCCGTATGAATTGACGGCTGAAACCTCATAGTAATACTCAACATTGCTCGTCAGTCCGGAATCGGTATAGCTCGTGACATTCCCCAGCGTCGTCAGCAGCGTTTCCGTTCCCGAGGACGTTCCCCGATAGATCTTATAACCGGTCACTGCGGCTCCGCCGATATAACTCGGCGCCTGCCAGCTCAACGCCGCCTGGCTACTGCTCGGAACGGAAATCGTGACATTCAACGGCGCGCCGGGAGTCGTCATGCCCTGCTCAATACAGTAAAGCTGGGGTGTGCCGCCAGTGAAACCGCACGGAGTGTGTACATCCGACGTCCACGTCCAAGACGAAGAAGTAGAGTTCGAATTTCCCAGGAAGCCGACCTCGCTTGCAGAAGTCCAGCTCCCGCAAGTGCCGGAGAAGGTTCCTGCTCCCGGTATCACGTACTGCGCGATCGATCCGTCCGGAGTGGTGCCGGTCCAGACATTCGCATTGCTGGTTGAAAAATTCTCAGTAAGATCTATCGAGTTCAACAGGCTCCCGCTGGTAAGACCGGTCCAGTCATTCGCGATGGTCGCGTTATCAAGTCTCTTATACGGAACCGCGCTGTGCTCCACGTGCGACGAAGCGGGATTGCTGTCATCCGATAACCACGCCCGCCACGTCCCTCCTAAATTACCCAGCGTGCTTGCGGCTGCGGTATTCTGACAAATGGTATCGCCCGCAGAAACGCTTCCAAAAGTTCCCACATAACCGGCCGAGGTGACGAACATTCTCCGATAGGACGTGCTTGGGCCCAGGTACACCATGAGGGTGTAATTTGCGGTTTTGCTGAGTCCGCCATTGCTGGTACCAGTGACCACCAAAGCATAAGATCCTGCAGCTGCCGAACTTGATGATGTAATGCTCAGTACCGAAGAGCATGAAGATGGACTCGGTGCGCAACCTGTCGGACTGAATGAGGCGGTGACTCCTGAAGGCAAGCCGGAGATGCTCAAAGAAACTTGTGGCGGGATCTGCGTGGAAGCCGTATTGGTTATGGTGACCGTATCGGAGAGGGATCCGTTCGCAGCAAAGACGGCGCTCCCGGAAGACGAACCTAAACTCACGGTAAAATCAAATGTCTTCGCCGACGCCTCATTGCTCAACGCGCCCTCTCCCACGCTGTTCACCGCGGAAACCTTGTAATAATACGTCGTCGCATTATTCAAACCCGTATCCGTATATGTCGTGCTATTTCCGGTCGTAGTAAGCAGCGTTTCAGATCCGGACGAAGTCCCGCGGTAAATCTTATAATTCGTAATGGGAGCGCCGCCGGTATTGGCGGGCGCTTGCCAACTTAACGCAATCTGCTGGTCGCCCGAAACCCCCGCCAACGCCGACGGCGCATTGGGAACGGACACTGCCAGCGAGGCGCTGACTTCGCCGCTCAGACTCCCTTCGCCCACTAGGTTCACTGCGGAAACTTTATAGTAATATGTCGTTCCGTTTGTGAGGCCGGTATCGGTATACGAGGTGAGATTACCGATGGTGGTGAGTAATGATTCCGTACCGGAGGACGTGCCGCGATAGATTTTATAGTTCGTGATTCCCGATCCACCATTGTCGTTAGGCGCGGCCCAACTCAGCGACACCTGCTGGCTTCCCGCCGTTGCCGCGAGAGATGTCGGCGCGCCGGGAGTCGTCACCTGCTCGAAACAATACAGCGCCATTGATGAGCTGCAATAATCATAGTAATAATACGATCCGTTCCCGGACGCGGTCCAATTCGCCGACGTAGAGCTGGAGTCCCCGTGATATCCGACCGACGACGTGCTTGTCCAGTCATAACATACTGAATTATTGGAGCCGCTTATCTGACCGCCGCTGGTCGTCGTGTTTGTCCACACCGCCGCATTATGCGCTCCTCCGACTTCGGTCACATTGATCGCCGACGCGAGCGACCCGTCGGTCAGATCGGTCCAACTGTTCGCGATGCGGGTCCCATTCAACATCGCATAGCCGGTCGTGGAGTGCGTGATGCGTGAAGAAGCCGAGGTCCCGCTGCTCCCAAGCCAGGCCTTCCATGTTCCGCCGAGATCTTCGGCATTCGCGATGTTCTGACAGGTAGTATCAGCTCCCGACAATCCTCCAAGGTTGCCGGTATAACTCGTACTGGTCACGAATGCCATGGAAGCATCGATCGGCGTCACATTTAGTTCATTGCTGAGCGACCCCTCTCCGATCGCGTTGACCGCGGAAACTTTGTAATAGTATGTCGTGCCGTTTACCAGGTCCGATGCATCCAGATATTGATGCGGCGAGCTCGCGCCCGCAGTCGCAAGCAGCGCTTCGTTTCCGGAAGATGTGCCCCGATAGATCTTATAAGCCGTAATCGTCGATCCACCATCAGAGGCGGGGGCGCTCCAGTAGATCGGAACACTGCTCCGCATCACCGCGAGCCGATCGAGCGTCGGCGCGCCCGGTCCCTGTTGCGCCGCTGCAGAAACTTCACTGCTCTGCGGGCCCTCGCCGACGCTATTCACCGCGGAAACCTTGTAATAATACGTCGTCCCGTTGGAAAGTCCGGCGTCATCATACGAAAGGACATTTCCCACGGTCGCAACAAATACTTCCGATCCGGATGACGCGCCGCGATAGATTTTATAGTTGATCACAGCCGCACCGCCAGTGGCCGAAGGCGCCTGCCATGAAACGGTCAATTTTCCGCTTCCCGTTGTCGAAACCGCCGGACTTGTCGGAGCCGAAGGAGGACCCACATTCACCTCATTACTCAATATCCCTTCGCCGGCGCTGTTCACCGCGGAAACCTTATAATAGTAGGCGTTGCCCGCAGTCAGAGCGCTGTCCGTATAGCTCAGCACATCGCCCAATGTCGTCAGAAGCGATTCCGATCCCGAGGATGTCCCGCGATAGACTTTGTAGCTTGTAATGATCGCCCCGTTGTTCGGCGCGGCGACCCAATTCAAAGTTACCGAACCGGTGCCCGCGGTCCCGCTGAGTACCGGCGCACCCGGTGATGATGCGGAGATCGTATCGTACGAAATAAGTCCATTGGCAGTGATGGTGATGCGCCGCCCTGCACCGCCATACGTCGAAACCAGATCGATGGTCTTCACGGTATCCGGATAGCCGGTCACGCGCGTAAAAAGAACATCCTTCGTGCTCCCTTGTATCGGATCGGAAAATTCAACCTGCGTCGGAAGCGGGACGGTCGTCGACAGGGTGCCGTTCGCGAAGCTCGATCCGTAAAATATCTGATAACTGTCCGTGCCGCTCTGATCGGCTACCATATGCACGCCCCAGGTCGTACCCTGTTCGCCCGCGACCGATTTCTCTTGCGCACTCCGCAGATACGAGACCAATTCCTCCGTCGTCAGCGTCAGCGTGTTCTGCGCACGATAGGCGGGAATGACGATGAATCCGACCGTGCCTAAAATGGCCGTAATTCCCAGAACCACCATCACTTCCACCAGCGTAAATCCGCGCATGGTGATTTATACCGTGCCCACTAATTGATAGATCGGCACGATGACCGCAAGCGCGATGGTTCCGATCATGACGCCGATGGCAAGCAGCAGGATCGGTTCAATGAACGCGACAAGGATTTTGATCGATGAATCCACCTCTGAGCGGTAGAAAGTGGAAAGCGTTTTGAGGATCTCCTCCGTATGGCCCGCCTTTTCGGAAATGGCGATAAGGTTTGTAACCACCTGCGGGAACGCCGCTTCCTTGCGGAACGCCTCGCCCAGCGTCAATCCTTTTGAAATGCCTTCCCGGGAGATGTTCTGCAGGCTCAATCTGAACTTCTCCGAACCCACCGCGTCGGCGGTGATTTCCAGCGAATCGATGATCGGCAACCCCGCCTTCAGCAATTCGGACAAGGTACTGGTCATGCGCTGCAGCGCCAGCTTGTCCATCACCTTATTCACAACCGGGGCGTGAGTGCCCACAAAATACAGCGCATCCTTTCCCGCATTCGTCCGCGCGATAAAATACCAGATTCCGAATGCGCCGCCGGCGATCAGCGGGAAGATAATCACGGCATAGGCGTTCAGGAAGAACGCGACAGCGAAAACGATCCGGGAGAAGATCGGCGGCGTGAAGCCGGATCCCAAAAATACGTTGGCGATCTTCGGAATCGCGAAGGTGACCAGAAAGAGCAGCATGAGGAATGACAGCACCAGCAGGATGACCGGATAGATCAGCGCCGCGCGCACCTTGTTCCGCAGCTCCTGCTGCTGGTCGAGCGACACGCTCAGGTCGTCCAGCACCTCGCTCAAACTTCCGGACGCCTCGCCCGCCTTGATCAAGTTGATGAACACCGGCGAAAAATACCGCGGATAATTGGCGAAGGTGGAATAGAACGGGTTTCCCTTTTCAAGGTTGGTCCGTATCTCAACCAGCAGCGCCTTGAGAGCGGCTTTGTCAAAGTCATTGATGAGAATATTGATCGCGCTGAAAAGATCGGTTCCCGATTTGAGCATCAGCGACAGATAGCGGGTCAGAAAGACCTTGTCGGCGACCGTCACCGTCTCTCCGAAGAACTTTTTTCCGCCGAACTTCCCTTTCTGCTGTTCCAATGAGATCGGGCGCAATCCCTTGCCGGCCAGAAACTGCAGCGCATCAGCGGTCCCCTGCGCGTCCAGTTCGCCTTCGATGATCTTGCCGTCCAATTGGGCTGCGGTATAACGGAATTTCATTAGAGTAGTTGAAGGTCTTTAAGGTCTGTAAAGTCGAAAGTCATATAATGTAAGTTTAACAATTCCATAAGATTTATAAAGTCATTAGACGGTCGTGAAGTCGAAAAAACGCAAAACCCGTACAATGACACCTCCGTCTGTTTTTTTCTGCACGGCATCGGCCGCATGGACGCCGGACGTTAGGACCACCCGACTACTCCCGGATGACCCGCAGCACCTCCTCGATCGTCGTCATGCCCCGCTCGACTTTGCGAAGTCCGTCCTCGAACATCGTGATCATGCCTTTCTTCCGCGCAAGCGTCCGCATCCCGTCGAGCGAGAAATTCGGATCCACGATGTATTTGCGGATCTCCTCGTCGATGCTCATCGTTTCAAAGATGCCGATGCGGCCGCGGAGTCCGCTGTGTCCGCATTTATTGCACCCTTTGCCGCGGTAGAAACTCTTCGCCGGCTTGTAGTTAGGGATGCCGAGATCCTTCATCTGGCTCTTGATCAGTTCCAAAATCGGCGCCGTAGGTTCATACGACTCGATACAATCCTGACAGATCCGCCCCACCAAGCGCTGCGCCATCGCCAGATTCAGCACCGCCGCGACCAGGAACGAAGGGACTTTCATATCGAACAGACGCGGAATCACCGTCGGCGCATCATTCGTGTGCACCGTGGACAGCACCAAGTGGCCGGTCAATGCCGAGTTCACCGAAATCTCCGCGGTTTCCTCGTCGCGGATTTCACCGACGAGAATGACGTTCGGGTCCTGCCGCAGCAACGAGCGGAGCGCGCTGGCGAACGTGATGCCCGCCGCCGGATTGATCTGCGTCTGATTCACGTATTTGATATTGTATTCCACCGGATCTTCGACGGTGACGATATTGATCTCCGGCGTATTGAGCTGATTCAGAATGGAGTACAGCGTCGTCGTCTTACCGGAACCGGTCGGACCAGACACCAGCACCATGCCGAAGGTCTTCTTGATATTCTCCTGGATGATCTTCGCGGTATCCTCGAGCATGCCGATTTCCTCGAATGACAACGGGCGCTGAGCTCCGGCCAGAAGACGCATTTCGGTTTTTTCGCCGTAAAAAGTCGGGATGATGGAAACACGGAGGTCGATGAAGTCCTTTCCGAGCCGCTGACGGAACCGGCCGTCCTGCGGGCGCGAATGTTCGTCCAGTTTCAATCCCGCGAGCAGCTTGATGCGCGCCGTGATCGGCGAATGCACCTCCCGCGGCAGGCGCATGATTTCATGCAGCACGCCGTCGATGCGATACCGCACCAGCAGCCCGTCCTCCATGATTTCCAGATGAATATCGGACGCGCGGGAAGCGGCCGCATAGGCGATCAGGTTATCCACGATGGCGACGATCGGAAGATCCTGCGCGGCTTCTTCGATCCCCGTCACGCGCGAACGCATCGTGGCGGCGACGTTCTCTTCGATCAATTTCCGGAAATCTTCCGCGCCGCCCTTGGAATAGAGCGAGAGGCCGTAATTCAGGTCCGACGGGGACGCGAGATAGGTATGCACGTCGCCGTTCAGGCTGCGCTGCAGGAATTCGATCGTCTCCAGGTCGCTCGGATCCTCCATTGCGACCGCATACGAACCGTCCGCTTCGCGATTGAACACGATGACCCGTTTATCCCGGGCGACTTCTTCGGGGATAAGCTTCAATACCGACTCATCGACATTCTGCGGAGACAGGCTTGCGCGCTTCACGCCGAAATAGGTGGCGAGCACCTCGGCAAAATATTCCTTCGTCAGAATACCACGGGAAATCAGCAAATCGGCGGGTTCCTGTCCCATGCGCACCGCTTCGGCCACCACTTCGTCAAAAACCTGCGGCGTCGTCAGGCCCTCGGAAACCAGCAGCTCCTTCAGTTTTTCATTTGGGATTTGCATGAAATGTGTCAGGTGTCAGGTGTCAGGTGTCAGGTGTCAGAATATGCTTCCGCATTTTCATGATACTTGATACTTGATACATGACACTTGATGCTAGATTTTCATCATCTGCCAAAGCGGCAATGCGCTGAGCCACCTACTTATCATTATAGTAAATATTCCCGCCGGGAGCCAAAGATAGTAGAGCCCCACCCGCGGCGGCGCCTGCTTCCGGATCCCCACCGCATAGATCGTGACGCTGAGAACTTCAAGGAAAAACAGGGTGAAAAGCACGGCTCCGTAGGCGAACCAACCCGGCGTACCGCCGAGCAAGAGCGCCGTTCCGAACAGATACGGCTCAATCGGCTCGAAAAAGAGTTCGCCGTAGTTCCTATTCAGAACAGCCGCGCCGATCAGAAACAGAATGCCCAACAAAAACGAAAGGAGGTACGGATCGAAGAACCGCGCGCGGGAATAAAACACGAAATAGTCGAATGACTGGTACGGCGGCAGGAAGAATTTTCCCACCCCGCTCGACAACCACAGATGGTACTGGCTTACCGAAAGCCATACCGCGTTGCCGAAGACCGCAATCGATGCGGCGACAAAAAGCAAAAGCCCGTTTCGCTTGGTTGCGAACCGGGCTTTCGGAATCAATAGCTGAGCCAAAAAAACGATGGCGAGGACTGTAAGTGCGATGATGGTCATCGCCGTCAATCTTAGAGCGCCAAACCGGGAGCGTTACCCACTTCGTAGAAGTTGTTGTTATCACCTCCGTCCGTGCTCATGTTTCCGCTGTATTTGGTGCTTTCCAGTTTCGCATCAAGTTCGTACGTGATGGAAGCTGCATCGCATGCATACCGATAAATGTAATCGCCGGTATTGGACGGGTCAACCGGAAGCACCGAAAGCGGAGATCCACCGGTCATGGAGCTGAAATCAACCGGGAGCCAGCCCGCCGCGCCACCGGTCACCCCTCGAAGAGCCACTATGGTGGCAGATGTCCGGCCAACAAAACTATTCGTGGTCGGCGTAGCATAGGCATAATACTTTCCTCCGACGCCGGATGCGCATTCGGAATCAGCATATGAACCGTTCAAATCCGGAGTCGTTGCCGTAGAAAGATAAAGGCCCAAGGCGCTATTCAGGGAAGCCAAGTCGGAAATACGGCTCGTATCCCGCGCCTGCGCGAAAAGCTGTGCCGGGTTCAATACCAAGACGGAAACCGCACCTAAAATCGCCAAGATGCCGATGACGATGATTAATTCAAGTAATGTGAAACCTTTTGACATAGCAAATGGATTATTTATACGTAATCACAGTATACCAGATTCGCCCTCGGGGGTCACCTCGTTCTGTGTATAACTTATTTTAGAGCGCCAAGCCGGAGGCCGTGCCCATTTCGTAGAAACTGTTGTTGTCGCCTCCGTCCGTGCTCATGTTGCCGCTGTACTTCGTGCTTTCCAGCTTCGCATCCAATTCATAAGTCAGCGCCGTTGCATCACACGCGTAACGGTACACATAGTCGCCGGTATCCGAAGGGTCGATCGGGAGCACCGAAAGCGGCGATCCGCCGGTCATCGCGCTGAAATCCACCGGGAGCCATCCTGCCGCGCCGCCGGTCACGCCGCGAAGCGCAACCACCGTAGCTGTCCCCCGCGCAACCGTGAAGCTGTTGGTTGTCGGAGTGGCATACGCATAGTAATTTGTCGCGCAGGCCGCGTCGGCATAGGAACCATTCAGATCAGGACTGGTCACCGTGGACAGATACTGGCCGATCGCACTGTTCATGGTCGAAAGATCGTTGATACGCTGCGTATCCCGCGCCTGCGCGAACAGCTGCGCCGGATTCAATACCAAGACGGAAACCGCACCCAAAATAGCCAGGATGCCGATGACGATGATTAATTCCAAAAGAGTGAAGCCCCGCTGTGTCGTTTGCATGAGAAGATAGTTAATTTTGTACTCTTTCAGTATACCACATCTATTTTTTGCCGCCGAAGAATCCCTTTACCTTATCCACCATGTCATCGATCGTCATCCGCGCCTTCACGACATAATCCACCGCGCCCAGTTCTTTCCCGCGGGCCACGTCCGCCTCCTGCCCGAGATTGGAGATGATGATCACCGGCGTCTTCGGCGCCTGCGGATCCGTGTTCATCTCTTCCATGACTTCAAAACCGGACTTCCCCGGCAGAATAAGATCCAGCAGCATCAGCTCCGGCTTCACTTCTTTCAGCGTTTTCACCGCCTCATTTCCGGAATGCGTGACGGAGAGATCGAATCCTTCCTTTTTGAGACGGTTCCCCAGCAATGACGAGAGAAAGGGGTCGTCTTCCACGAGCAGTACTTTGTGTGCCATATGATAAGTATAAAGTATAAAACCAAAAGTGAAAAGTTGGAAGGTGAAAAGTGGCCAATCCCCGCTTCGGGGGATTCGTCCACAGTACCGATGAGTCAAGCTCTTCGGATTACTGAGGCGAACAAAAACAACCCCGTGGAAACCGTAGGGTTATTTAAGAAGAAATCCGTACCTCATGAAAATGACTGTGAGTTGAGGTCATTTGAATGAGGTCGGTATTTCTTGGATTGAGTTAAAAGATAAGAAACAAAAACTTTCTAGTTGCCCCTCCATGCGCCCCGATTGAACGGAGTACAAGCATCGAAACATGAGGCTCCTCGATGAACGCCTTTCTGCATCCTTGCGGATGCGATCGATACATTATATATAACATTCCGAAGAATATTATATTTTTTATTTAATTGATCCACGCACAGCTTCCGCTACGCGTGCCTTGTTACGACTTCTTCCATGTCACCGAATCTACCTTGATTCCACCGAAATGAAACTTTAGGTATTCCCGGCTCCCCTGAAGTGACGGGCGGTGAGTACAGGACTCGAGAACGTATTCACCGCGGCATAGCTGATCCGCGATTACTAGCGATTCCGACTTCATGAGGGCAAGTTGCAGCCCTCAATCTGAACTGAGGC
>JAGWKK010000019.1 GCA_028865335.1 Patescibacteria group bacterium
TGCGGCCGATCAGCCGCCGCGAAGCGTACGAGGCGGACATCACGTACGGCACGAACCACGAATTCGGTTTTGATTATCTGCGGGACAACCTGGTGTATGTGCGCGGCCAACAGGTGCAGTCGCGCGGGCGCCATTTCGCGATCATCGACGAAATCGACAGCATTTTGATCGATGAAGCGCGGACTCCGTTGATCATTTCAGCGCCGGATACGGAATCCAGCGAATACTACAAGACCTTCTCTCGCCTTGCGGCGACGTTGACGCGCGAAGAGGATTATACGGTTGACGAGAAATTCCGGGCGGTGAGCATCACCGAAGCCGGTATCGATAAAGTGGAGAAGGCGCTCAAGATCGGCAATATCTACGATGCGGAGAACATCCGCCTGACGCACTATCTCGAGGAAAGCCTGAAGGCGCATGCGCTGTTCCGCCGTGACAAGGATTATGTGGTCAAAAACAACGAGATCATCATCGTGGACCAGAATACCGGACGTCTGATGCTCGGTCGCCGCTATTCCGGCGGACTGCACCAGGCGATCGAGGCGAAAGAAGGCGTGAAGGTTCAGCAGGAATCCCGCACGTACGCTCAGATCACGATTCAGAACTATTTCCGTCTCTATGACAAGCTCGCGGGTATGACCGGTACTGCCCAGACGTCAGCCGAAGAATTCGATAAGGTCTACGGCCTCCATGTCGTCACCATTCCCACGAACCGGCCGATCCGGCGCGATGACCGCGCGGATCTGGTGTACAAGA
The DNA here is from genome assembly GCA_028865335.1 of Patescibacteria group bacterium. GTDB lineage: Bacteria > Patescibacteriota > Minisyncoccia > UBA6257 > 02-FULL-45-10c > REEB48. Next base: position 757 of record JAGWKK010000019.1, read on the forward strand.
CATCGGAAGCGAAGTATGAGGCGGTCGCAAAAGACATCAAGGAGCGCCAGCAGAAAGGCCAGCCGGTGCTGATCGGCACCATCTCCATCGAGAAGAACGAGGAGCTGTCGGCGTATCTGCAGCGCGCGGGCGTGAAGCACGAGATTCTCAACGCGAAGAACAACGAACGCGAAGCGGCGATCATCGCCCAGGCGGGTAAGCGGGGAGCGGTGACTTTGGCGACGAACGTGGCCGGCCGCGGTGTGGACATCATTCTGGGCGGCAATCCGCCGGAGATCATGGAATCGGAGAAGGTGAAGGAACTCGGCGGCCTGCATGTCATCGGTACCGAGCGGCATGACGCCCGCCGTATCGACAACCAGCTGCGCGGCCGTTCCGGCCGTCAGGGTGATCCGGGTTCATCCCAGTTCTATCTTTCGCTTGAGGACGATTTGATGCGCATTTTCGGCGGAGATCGCATCCGGAAGCTCATGGATTCGCTGGATATTCCCGATGATATGCCGATCGAGTCCAAAATGGTTTCCAATTCGGTATCGCAGGCGCAGAGCAAGGTGGAAGGATTCAATTTCGACGCCCGTAAACACTTGCTCGAATACGACGATATTCTGAACAAGCAGCGTCTGGCCGTCTATGAGAAACGTCAGAAGCTTCTGGACGATCCGACGGTGCATCCGCAGGTGTTGGGAATGTTGGATATGCTCTGGATGAATCACCTGGAGAACATGGAAGCGCTTCGCGAATCGGTGAAGCTCCGTGCATACGGCCAGCATGATCCGCTCGTGGAATACCGCCGCGAAAGCTACGGCCTGTTCAAGCAGCTCAATGCCGACTTTGACGCATGGCTCGCGGAAAACCAGGAACGTCTCAAGCAGCAGATCGGCCAGGCGGCACCGCAGTCTCAGGTTGCAATGTCCGCTCCGAAAACCGACGTGGTCATTCCGAAAGACATCGGCCGCAACGATCCCTGCCCGTGCGGAAGTGGTAAGAAATACAAAAAATGCCACGGAAAATAAAAGAAAGGAGGGGTGTAAAGCTTAACTTTCGAGTTGACGATGCTTATTTGATAATTCATACGTTATCAAATATGGGCTCTGACAGATTTTCTTCCGCAAAGTATCGAAAGGATATCATTGCGTTCCAGAATTTTGCTTGGAAGAAATCACAAGCATGCTACAACTTGATTATCGGCAGATTGATTGTGCGGGATATTGTTGATGGTGGTTTGCAGAAAAATGTCGGGCACTTGGAAGGTTTTCTGAGGGACCTGAAAGAAAGCAGACACTATAAAAAGATCCATCTTCAAGCTGATGCATATTTGAAATTTTGTAAGAATCAATGGGATAGAAACCATGCTCGTACAAATGCCATAATTGGCAATCTGTCAGGGCTTGATTTAAATAAAGAGTTTGATGTTTATATTACCCATCCTGGACTGAGGAATGGAGGATATGAAGGGAATCAGATGATTGTGTGGGGGCATCATGAAAAGTGGCCAAATTACACGACGGTATATCTATGGCATGAGATATTGCATTCCTATTTTGGTCGGAACGATATTGAGCACGCTGTAATTGAGCTGATTGCCGATGAGGAGCTGAGGATTCGATTGAATGGTGGCAAATACCCGCCGTTTGTAGGGCATGGATATTTGGCGAAAACCAAAAAGAAGTTACTGCCGGGTTGGAAAAAATATTTGAAGCAGGAAAAACATGCCATCGGGAACTTTATAAGAAAGAGTAACCCATAGAAATGAACATTCGCGTCGGATCGGTAAATCCCAATAAAGTGGAAGCGGTTCGGGAGTTGCTGCAGGATTATCCGCATCTGAAGGAGGCGGAAGTTTCCGGTGTTGCGGCGTCTTCGGGCGTGTCCGAACAGCCGAAGTCGTTGGACGAGACCGTCCGCGGAGCAACGCATCGCGCGCAGGGAGCGTTCAAGGATTGTACGTACAGCTTCGGCATTGAATCGGGTCTGATGGCGGTTCCGGGTTCGAAATCTGGCTTCATGGACGTATGTGTCTGCGCCATTTTTGACGGCAAGGAACTCCATATCGGGCTTTCATCGGCATGGGAGGCGCCGAAGCATGTGATGCAATACATGTTGTCGGACGGTCTGGACATGAATCAGGCGGCGTTCAAGGCTGGGCTGACCGAGAATCCGAAGGTCGGGTCTTCCGAGGGATTGGTGAGTATCATGACCAAGGGCCGTCTTTCGCGGAAAGAATATACTAAAGAAGCGATCCGCACGGCACTTATTCATCTGGAGCGATAATCGTAAAAATAAAAAACTGCACTTTCGTGCAGTCGGGTTCAGTCGGGTTCAGTCGCAGGATTCGTACTTTTTGCCACAGCCTTCGCATACCATGTTTTTCATCGGTTCATCGCAGGCGGGGCAGTAAGGCCGGAGGCATGTGCTTTGGGTATCCGGATGAAGGTTGCATTTGTTGCAGTTTCCATTCGGATCAAGGCGTGCCGTGCAGGGTGGATCGTCATGATGTGCGACCATCAGCGCTTTGGTGAGGTCGATGAGCTTGAGGGTTACCGTCTGGTATGGATTGCCATAGAAGTCCTTCTTTGTTTCCATGTACGCGGCTACCCTTGCAAGCAGCTTCCCATTGTCGTGTATATACACGCTGGCAGGCTTGCTTGGATCCATCGAATCGAACTCGCACGTCACCTTGAGCGGATGGGGTACGGAGAGAAGCATGTCCTTGAGATGCATGAGGCCTCCTTGAGAGAGAACTAATCACAGCTTATACTAGAAGCAAGCAGGGGTCAAGGATATATGAAATACAATAAACTGGTGCGGGACGGGATTCCCGAACATATTAAAAGCAAAGGCGAATCTGCAGTTACGCATATTGCCGACGATGCGGAGTATGCGCAAAAGCTGAAGGAAAAGCTGCGTGAAGAAGTTGAGGAATTTTTGAGCGATGAATCGCCGGAGGAAATGGCGGATGTGTTTGAGGTGATCGATGCGCTCATTGAGCTCAAACAATGGAAGCGGCAGGATGTGGAGCGTCTCCAAAAAGAAAAGCGTGACAAGCGCGGGGGATTTCAAAAGAAAATCATTCTGGATGAGTCGTAAAAAATAAAATGAGCCACAGGCGTGGCTCAGTAGGGAATCAGCTCCCCGCTTGGCTTGCGGATGCGTACCCGCGTCTCTTCAACGGTCAGTATGCGAACGCTTTTCAGAGACGTAAGGTGAGTGACCGCGCCGAGGTGGTCGATCTTCCAGATCGGAAGATTCTTATTGAAGAGCCATTGTGCCTCACCCGCGACTCCCTTGCCCCAGGCGCCATCCGCAAAAGGGAGAAAGATGCCGCCGTGGCATTGGGGGAGTACTCTTTCGAAATAGTACGTCATTCCTTTCCCGTAGTCGCGGGCATACTGCCGGTAGCCTTCCTGGTGATGCTTCTGGTTCGGGTTCTCGACGTCCCACCGAGGGAGCTCTCGCGCGATACACTCCAAAAGCCGACATTCCAGATCCGTTCCATAGACGTTGATCGGATGTCCGAAGTAAAGTCGAAGCATGCCGCCTCCTTGTGGGAATGAACTGCTGTGCATATAATAACTTAAAAAGACGGATAAATCAAATCGACGCATGAAAAAACAAGCACGTTCCTCAACTTTGCGATCGCTCTATCGGCGCGTTGACCGTTGTCCGCTGTGCCGCGCCGCGAACAACGATCTGCAGCACATCCACGGTTTCGGAGCGATGCGTCCCGACCTGATGCTGGTGTTCGTGAATCCGACGCACCGGAATACGTCGGCGGATCCTTCGTATCGCGGGCCACGGTTTCCGTTCATCGGCGTGCGCCAGCTGTGGCGCGTTCTTGCGGATGCCGGATTGATCGATCGGAAAAAAGCGGCGGCTCTGCCTCCGCGCAAAGAATGGACAGCGGCTGATACCGCAACTATCCAGCAGGAACTCGTGAAGCATAAATTGTTCATAACCAATGTCGTGAAGTGCTGCTATGATCATAGCGCCTACCCCGAGCGCGATGCGGTGAGGCATCACCTGGATCTGCTGGGCGAGGAGATACGGATAGTTCGTCCGAAGACGATCGTCGCGTTCAGCGGATTCGTGTATCAGACGCTGACCGGCCAGTCGGTGAAGATGGGGGAATACTGGAAAGACGGACAAAAGGCATTGCCGGAAATCATTTCAGGACTGCGCATTCCCACGCTGCCATGTTATTTTCCGGTCGGCCGCGGAAGTCCGCGGAAAGCGGCTTCAATCTTGCGGCGAATCGAGAGAAAGAAATAAAAAATCTCTCCTTTATGGAGAGATTTTTTATTTTAGTACTTGATGATATACATCAGGTAGATGTTTTTCGGCCGTGTTTCATTTCCTCCCGTATATCCGATACTCGATGCTCCTACTGCTGCCGGATTGCCATACCCTCCCTGCTGCACTGCGGAGCCTAATGCTTGGGCCAAGTCATATCCATTCAATGAATGGGTATGACTCTTGAGCTCGTCCGCCTGGTAGGATCCGACATTGTCTCCTGTCGCACCTCCCGATGCGGACGTTGTGCGGGACGCAGCATCGGGATCCGTTGATGCGCCATGATTCCAGCCGCGGATGAATTCACCGCGGAGGTCGGGGAGATTGAAAGTGGATGATCCGTCTCCGCTGCCGAAGCTGGTGCCGATGGCGGCATAGAGATTCGCATAGGTGGTCCGGGAGACTGCCGCGCCGTTCGCCTCAAACCAACCGGACGGGGCGGTGGACCCTGCATATGCCATTACGGTGCCGGGGGGTACGATATTGGCCGTTCCGGTGACCAATAAGCTGCCGTTGATGGTGGTGTTGCCCGTGACTTGTAAGTTTCCTGCGCTGAAGATATTGCCGGCAGTCAGGCTTCCTCCGACGCTGTCGGTGGTATTGGATGTCTGTTCCGTAAGGGAAGATCCGGTGGAGCCGACGAGGTCAAGGTTGCCGGCGACGGTAACGCGCCCGGCGGATGCGTAATACACCGTGTTTGTCGTGGACCCGCCGATTCCGTAAATATATCCGTTCACAACGATCCCGGTGATACCGCTGCGCGCCGCGGGAAGCGCAGTGCCGCTGTTCCATGCCCCCAGCGATCCATCGCTATTAATCTTCGCGTAATAGACGGTAGCGACCGCTCCGTTGCTGGCTCCGCCTCCGAGAACGTACATGTATCCGTTTGCCACCACGGTCTCAGCGCCGGAGAGTCCGACCGGAAGCGACGTCGCGTTATACCAGCCGGTCAGCGATCCGTCGGCATTGAGCTTCGCATAGTCGACGGTAGTGATATTCCCTGAATATCCGGCACCTCCAAGGACATAGAGATATCCGTTGGCTACGGCGGTTGAAGACATGAGCGACCCGCCGTTTCCAAGGCTTGTCGTGTGCCATGAGCCCAGCGAGCCGTCGTTATTCTGCTTTGCATAATAAATCGAATTTCTGATACTCCCGTTATATCCGCCCATGACGTAAAAATAACCGTTCGCCGCTGCGCCGAAGTTCTGGTAGCTACCCGAGGGGAGCACGGTGGTGCTTGTCCATGACCCAAGCGATCCATCAGTGTTAATTTTCGCGTAATTGACTACGTTAGACCCGGCACCCCCGCCCAAGCTGCCGCCGGCTTCATAAATATATCCGTTGATGGCGACGAACGTAATCGTGGAATAGGCAGTCACCAGCGGCGTGGTGCTGGTCCACGATCCGATCGTACCGTCGCTGTTGACCTTCGCGTAATAGACATAATTGACCGCTCCGCCGGAATTCTGTCCGCCGAGCTGATAGATATACCCGTTCGCCGTTACCGTTCCGCCGTTTCCGATCGAATACGGAAGGACGGTAGTGCTGCCCCATGATCCGAGCGAGCCGTCAGACCCGGTCTGGTTGTTCTGAATTTTTGTCCCGGTCAGAGTCCAGTAGCTTTTGCCGATTTCCGCCCATCCGGCATTGCTGTAGCCCATGAATTTATTGGTGGATGAGTTGTAGTACAGCGATCCGGTGGTTCCGGTCGGGTCCGAGGTGAGATTGCCGAGCGTCAGCGTATTTCCGACAGTCAGGTTGTCGGAGAGGAAGAGATCCTTCCAACGGGTCGCCGAAAGACCGACGCTGTAGGTGTTGTCAGTTCCCGGAACGATATCGGAATCGAATGTCGCGGCGCTGACGCGGGCGATGGCGGATGTCAGGCTGTTCGAATATTCCTGCTGCGGATTCTGCGTGTTGTAGCTCAGCATCAGGTTCACCGAAACCGAATCATGGCCGGGGTAGGACGATATCTTCGTGAATTCCAGGGTGTCGGCGATGACCGAGCTGCTGGTGATCGGCAAAGGATTTGCCGTCCCTTCCTTCACCGTGACGGCGTTGTTGGCGACATAGATGGTCGTCGGATCCTTGACCGGATCCTGCATGCGGAGCGTGAGGGTGGTGGTCGCGCTGCCGGCATCGATGTCGATGACGCTCGAGTCGCGGACCAGGCGTTGGATCTGCTGGAGCGCGAAGTCCAGCTGCTGATTGACTTCCGAGCTGGCGGTCTGTTTGGTCTGGAATTGCGTGGTGTTGAGCAGAATGCCGCCGAACAGCGTGCCGATCATGGCAAGAATGGCGGTATAGATCAATACTTCAATGAGCGTAAACCCCGCACTGAGCCGAGCGCTTCGTTCTCCCCAACGCGGCAAAACAATCAATGATGCATTGCCTGCCTGCTTCTGTTTATTGTCCGATTTCTCAGAGAGAAAAACGGGTACGCGTTGCGGCGCTCGATCTAGTGACGGGGTAAACCCTGCGGATTTCCTGAGAGTGGTATTCATAATACTTATCAGTATATCATTTTTGCCCGCGCGCTTATACCGCCGTCGGGTCGGCGATGAGAATGGCGACGGTCTTGAGGATGATGCGCAGGTCGAAGAGGAATGACTGATGGGCGAGATAATAATCGTCCAGCTCGAGTTCGTTCAGGAAGGGGAGGCTGGATGCGCCGTTGACCTGGGAGTAGCCGGTGATGCCGGCTTTGGCGAGCGGAAGCGACCGGAATGCCGCCGGATACTGTTCGATCTCATTCGGTTCATGCGGACGCGGTCCGACGAGCGAAAGATCGCCGCGGAGGACGTTGATGAACTGCGGAAACTCGTCCAGGCGGAATTTGCGGAGGATCCTGCCGACGCGGGTGATCCGCGGATCGTTTTTGATCTTGAAGAACGGCCCGTCTTTCCGCTCGTTGCGCACCGCGAGCTCGCCGTATTTCATGTCATGGGTTCCGGTCTTCATGGATCGGAATTTGTAGACGCGGACGCGCTTGCCTTTGCTCACGCGGTCCAGTCCCACCATGACCGGGCCCGGAGAATCCAGTTTGATGGCGATTGCGGCGAACGGATAGATGACAAGGAGGAAAGTTATCCCCACGAAAGCTCCCAAAATGTCGGTCATTCGTTTTATACTGAGGTAGTCCATAAAGTCCGAAGTCCTTAAAGTCATAATGTCATAAATCGGTTGAAAAGGCGAAGTCACCGTTCTGATTGCGGGGATTCAAAAAGCGACCTTCGACCTTACGACCTTCGACCTTGCAGACCATTTCCATGCGTATCGCCCTTGTCCACGATTATCTGAACCAGTACGGCGGAGCCGAGCGGGTTTTGGAAACCTTCGCGGAAACGTTTCCGGATGCGCCGATCTATACGCTCATGTATGACCGGGAGAAAACGCATAACCGGTTCGGCGACCGGGTGCTCGGCACCAGTTTTCTGGATCATCCGGTGGTGAACCGGAATCATCGCGCGTTCATTCCGATGATGCCGTTGGCCGCGTCCACGCTGAATCTCGGAAAGGACTACGACGTGATCCTGTCGTCATCGGCCGGTTACGGGAAAGGCTTCCGCCATCAGGGCGACGCGGTGCACATCGCGTATTGCCATACGCCGCTCCGCTATGCGTGGGAGAACCGCCGGTATTTCAACTGGCATCCGGTCATGGAGGCAATCACCGCACCGGCGTTCTGGTTTCTGCGCAAATGGGATTTCCGCGCGGGGCAGCGGCCCGATCGGATGTTCGCGAACTCGCACTACATCGCGGGGAAAATAAAACAGTATTACAAGCGGAGCGCCGACGTCCTGTATCCGCCGGTGGATCTCAAGATGTTCTATCGCGACCGGAAAATAAAAAAGCAGGGATATTTCCTGGCGGTGGGCCGGCTGATGCATTACAAGAAATTCGACCTGATCATCCGGGCGTTCAACCGGCTGAATCTGCCGCTGATCATCATCGGCGACGGTCCCGAGCTGGAAAATCTGAAGCGCATGTCCCATTCGTCCAGGATCAGCTTCCTTTCATTCATGGACGATGACCAGCTGCGTACCTATTATAACGGCGCGGAGGCGGTGGTTTTTCCGCAGGAGGAGGATTTCGGATTGGTGGCGGCCGAGGCGCAGGCGTGCGGCACGCCGGTGATCGCGTTCGGGCAGGGAGGATCGCGGGAGATCGTCATCGACGGCGTCACCGGCGTTTTGTTCCAGCATCAGACGGTTGACGATCTGGCGCTCGCGGTGAAGAAATTCCTGCTGTCGTCATTCGATGAGAAGAAAATCCGCGAATCCGCGCGGCGGTTTTCCAAGACGCGCTTCAAGAGCCAGCTGGCTAAGATTGTGGAGTCCGCGCATACGGCATAAAATGAAAGTATGAAGTTTCCGGTGCGGATGATGGCGGCTGCAGGGATCGCGGGCACGCTCGTGATCGGTTTTGGCGCGCACGCGCAGACGGACCAGGGTTCGTTCCAGGTTCCTCTCAATGAACCGGCTCCGGTGCCGACCGGGCAGATACCCGCTCCTCCGGCTCCCGTACCGGTTACGCCGCAGCCATCCGTAACCCGGCCCGGATCACAACCCTCCGCCGCGACGTCGCCTGTTTCGCCGGCGGTGCAGACTCCGTCTCCCGCGCCGGCATCCGCAAATCCATTCGTTGCACTGGTCAATGACCCGACGGTTCAGAATTTTCTGCATCATATCGCCGTGCCGCTTTCAGTGACGATCGCGGCGATCAGCGGCAGCACGCTTCTCGTCGTTGCGGCGGCGGGGGATATCCAGTTCGCGATCAATCTGTCCCAGCTTTTCCAGTGGCTGGAAGGATTGCGCCTGGAATTGCTCGGACTGGTCCGGCTCAAAAAACGGAAACCCTGGGGCCGGGTGATCGATGCGCTGAACGGCAGACCGGTTGCTGGCGCGCTGGTGCAGATGTACAGCGCCGAATTCGATAAAGTGCTGGAAAGCACGCGTACCGATGCCGACGGGCGGTTTGCGTTCTGGGTGGTGCCGGGAACGTATTTTCTCCGCGCTTCCCACGCGGGTTTTGCGGTGAAGGAAACCAAGGAAATAGCCGTCCATACCGACGACCAGGCGATCGCGCTGGAAATCCCGCTCGCGCTTGCGTGGGAAGAACTCCGCCCGCGCGCGCTGCTGCGCCTCAATCTCTGGAATCTGTCCGTCCGTTTTCTTGATCAGGTCAATCCGTATCTCCTCGCGACCGGTACGATCGTCAGCGGCATACTTGCGGCCGCCGATCCGACGCTTTTCAACATAGCGCTGGTCTGCTTGTATATCGTTCTGGATGGCTGCAAGATCGTTCTGTCGCTGCGGCTTCGCCATCCGGAAGGCCTGGTACTCGACGCGGGAAACCATGCTCCGATTCCGCTCGCGGTCGTCCGCATCTTCGATGCGAAAACGAACGTGCTCATGGCGACGAAAGTGACCGACCGAAGGGGACGGTTCCACGTGTTGCTCGCCCGCGGATCGTATTATCTGACCTGTGCGAAAGAAGGACATCATCCGTATCACTCCGCGCCGATCGCGGTGGAGAGCGATTCCCAGCGGTCATTTTCCATTGAACTTGCGTGAACATGAACCATTTCTTCAAACGGTGGTGGCCGGCGATACTGGTCGGCGCAGTTCTGCTGATAGGCGCGGGATACTATATAGTGGTGACCCGGTTTGTGGTGTACCGGTGTACGACCGCTGATTGTTTTTCCGCGCTCGCGAATGACTGCCGGAACGTCGAATATGCTTACACGAACGACGTCGGATCGTTTGCGGTTTCTTCCTACGGCTGCGTCTTCACCAAAACGTTGATGACGCTTGCCGGCGAGAACGCGTCGCCGGTCAAGGACGCATTCGAAGGGAAAAACCTGACGTGCGCGTACGATCGGGGATCGTTCAATGATTCGTGGGTGTCCTCGCTGTTTACGGGCCTTGATTCTTGCGCGGGTCAGCTCAAGGACGCGTTGAATACATTCAGCACTTTCGCATGAAACGCATAGTTATTTTCTTCATCACGATCGGCGCCTTGCTGGGAACTCAGCGCGCCGTTTTCGCGACTGATGGGAACGTGAATGATCCGCTGACGCAGACATTGACTACGCACCTGCAGAATCCGACGGTGCGCGTGCAGACGATTCAGGATTTACGCACCGACACGCTGAATCGTTTCCATCTTTCCGCAAAAGATGTCGCGCAATCGTCATCGCTTAATCAGTTGGTGCGCGCGTATGATCAGGAAGCGCCGGCGGGTCCGGTTGAAAAGAGCGCCGACCAAGTCGCCCGGTTTTTGGAGAATCCCACGGTCACCGCGGAACTCCCGGTCCCCGGTGGTTCACGGCTGGTGAAAGGCGTAGTGGTCCGGCTGGGACTGGGAACTTTTGCGCCGCAAGAACTTGCAACCGGCAAAGCTCCATTTCAGGGAGGCGTGAATGTCCAGGTGCCGCGAATCGATCTGGCTCCGGCTTTCAACGACAGGCTGAAATCCATTTCAACCGCGACCGTGAATTCCGTGCAGGCATCGCAGCGGATGCCGTCGGCAGATGCCCTGAGTCCCCGGAATTTCCGCGTAGTCATCACCCCGCAGGAAATTGGCGGGATGCTCAATCTGCCCGCCAGCGGCGGAGCGGTGCAGTTTGAAATCCGCCCGGGATTCATCGGTGGTTCCGGTTTCCGCGCCAACCTGGGCGTCACCATTCCCTTTACATCGGTCAGCGACCTGATTTCGCGTAAGCGTCCGTCAGTTCCTGCGCCGGCTGCATCTGCCTCTCTCGAAGCGGCCTCCGGCACACCGTCCGTGCAGCTTCAATAATCAACATGCATGAAGCGCATGGTATACTGAAAGAAAGATGTATACGCAACAAAGATTTATTGCATCGCTATTGCTGATCACTGTTCCATTACTGATGTTCTCGCCGGCAGCGGTATTTGCGCAGCAGACACAGGCCGCGCCAAGTTATGTCCCGTCGCGTGCGTTGGTGGGCGGTATTGCAATCGGGGCGGGTGCCATCGCCGGAGCAGCGATCGTCTTTTTTGCCGCGCCATTATTTATCGGAGCGACTATCGCCGGTGGAGCGATTACGGTGGCGGGCGTTGCGATTTCCGAGGCTGCGGCCGTGACCGCGGGAGAGTTGGCGGTGGGCGGTATTGTCGGAGGAGTGCTCAGTTACGGGGCGACGACACAGCCGTTTGTCGACTTCACATCTCAAGCTGCTGCAGCACATGTCACTTTTGAAACGCAGACGACTCCTTCATCCGGTGCGGCTGCGGCGCCAACCATAGATTCAACGAAGTATCTGAAGCGGGACATCGTCGATCTTGTCCGATGTAAATTCGATTGCGCGGCGGTTCTCAGTCAGCCTTATACCCGTTCGCTGAGCGGATCGCCGGCGGCCACCTCTGTTCCGGAAACCGCTCCGGCTGCGACGACTCCGCAGACGACATCTCCGAAATCTACGCCGCAACCGACGACTCAGACCTCGGTAACGCCGACTCCGGTGACTCCGACATCGGTTTCCAGCGGCGCATTTTCTCCGAACGGTACCGAATGTTCCGTGTATAAAGTATGCGGAGTGACTTTCGAATGATATGAAACACCTTCTTTCTTTTGTCGAGAAAACAGTCGGAGCATTGGTTGCGGCCGCCGTGGTCATGGGAATCGCCGGCGTGGCAGTCAGTTTCGCCCAGAGCATTCCTCCGATTCCCGATGTCGGTCCCGGCGCGCCGGTGAACACGTACTATAGCGGCGGATCGCTTTCCAATACTCCGCGATACGCTGATGAACAGAAGAATGTTCAGGAGCTGGCGAGCGTGATCAGCGGCGTGGTATTTGCCGGCCAGGCGGCATTGAATGAGTTCATCAATAACGAGGTGTATATGCGGACGGTGACATTGCGCATCGATGGCGGATCCGGTATCACGACCAACGACAAGATGGCAAAGAACGTCTATTGCTTCAGCGGGGCAGGGAAATACGCCGGTGCATTGCAGGGGCGGTGCGAAACGGTGACGTGGGCGCTGAAGAGCGCGTACTGTTCGCCGACGATTTATATGCAGAACACGGCATATAATGCCAACTCCAATTTACAGACCCTCTTTGTGAGCGCCGCGTTATCGGCAAACGGATCAAGCGGGCAGGGCGTCTGTAACCAGGTTGCGCCGGCGCGCAGGCTGTTGGGAGGATATAGCGTACAATTTACCTATTTGGAAGGAGCGCTGGGAGGCGGTTATTCAACAGCGGCACCAACGTATCAGGCGAAAAATGTCGATGTGACATTTGAGATCGGCGCAGGACGCGAACTGACTTCGGCTGAGAAAACGGCGTTGCTCGGGTATATCAAACAGGGAACTTTGCCGGCTGCAGGTACATACTAAGGGTATTTTCGGACTTGTCCGGGTCATGCGGGTGATGGTATTATAAAGGCATGAAAAAATTATTTTCTTTTTTAAAGAAGCGGGACGGGCAGATTGCAGGATTGGGGTGGATTTCAATTATCGCGATCGTGGTGATCGGCTATGTGGGTTATCATCTGCTGCAAGTCGGAAAGCAGGTGATGCTCAACCAGCAGAACCAACAGGATCAGTCATTCAATAATCTGGAAGCATTGGGTAACGGACAAGTGGCAACGACAACGCAGGTGAACACGCAGGTTCAATAAGATCATTAATTCTTTTCAATATGAATAAAGGAATGTGGAAATTGTGGGTTGTGTTGGGCGTGGTGGCGCTGATTATTTTGGGCGGATGGTATTGGCTTATGACCCCTTCAGCCCCGGTTTCCGCTCCCGAAGCGGCTCCGGCGACGACAACGGCCCCGGTAGTCGCAACAACGACACCCGCTCCGGCTCCCGCACCTGCTCCGAAGCCGACTCCAAAACCGGCACCCGCCCCGACGCCTGCTCCTGCGCCCGCACCGACAACAACTACCCAGCCGGCTCCTGCGCCCGCTCCCGCGCCGAATTACGGCGGCAATTGGCAGGGTACGTTTACGGCAAGAGCGCCGGCACAGTGCTCGGGATATTCGGGAACGTGGAGCGCGACGCTGTATGACACCAATGGCACAATCACCGGTAATTTTACCGCGAGTGACGGCACAAGCGGATCCATAGTCGGAACTGCGAAGGACGGCCATTTGAGCCTTACCGAAATGAGCGGTGGCGCGAACCAGGGCGGCCTTGAATGGGATGTTGAGAATAACGCGATAACTTCAGGAACTTTCTCGCGCACCCGCGAGTGCTATGCGGGCAGTGGTCCGGTAACCGGCGTGATAGCCGGCCATAAATAATGGCAACGATTGAGGAAACAAAAGCGGGAGGCGAGCGGTCATTCAACCGCTCCCAAGCGGTCGCGCTGGCAATTATTTCGGTTCTGGCTGGCCTTGCGCTTGCGTGGGTTGTCCTGAACTGGGGCGGAGCCACGCGGAATTGCGTCAAATCGGCACTGGGCAATCTTCCCGAGTGCAACGACGGCCCCGGCGGGAACGGAACGCCTCTGCCGACCACGGTGAACGGACAATCCATCGGCACCTGCCGGAATGTGACCGCCGCCGGGACGTGCATTCCATAACGACAGACGAAAGAAGGACCTCGGGTCCTTCTTTCATTTTCCGCATTTTTCGGCTACAATCTCTCCATGGAGAATATCAGAAACTTTTGCATCATTGCTCACGTGGATCACGGGAAGTCGACTCTGGCCGACCGTCTTTTGGAGATGACCGGAACGGTGGAAAAGCGGCGGATGAAGGAACAGTACCTGGATCAATTGGAATCGGAGCGCGAGCGCGGCATCACCATAAAAATGGCGCCGGTCCGCATGCATTATGAGAATCGGGGCAAGCAGTATACGCTGAACCTGATCGATACGCCGGGACATACCGATTTTTCGTACGAAGTTTCCCGCGCGCTCGCGGCAGTGGACGGCGCGATCCTGCTGGTGGACGCGTCGCAGGGGATCCAGGCGCAGACGCTTGCGAATTTCAATGCCGCGCGGAAAGCCGGCCTGAAGATCATCGGCGCGGTGAATAAGATCGACCTGACGCCGCATCTGGCGGATGAAGTGGTCACGAGCACCGCCGAACTTCTGGAGGTTCCGGAAGAGGAGATCTTCCGCGTTTCCGGAAAGACCGGCCTGGGCGTGGAGGGATTGCTGGAGGCGGTCGTCGACAAGCTGCCGCCGCCGACCGAGCGGGCGTATTCCGGTTTGGCATCGGAGGCGAACAGTTTCCGCGCGCTCATCTTCGATTCGTTCTATCACGAACACAAGGGAGTCGTGGCGACGGTCCGCGTGTTCAACGGCCGGATCAATGACAGCGACGAGGCGCATCTCGTGGCGACGAAAACCAGCTTCAAACTCAAGGAGCTCGGGCATTTTTCTCCGCAGATGACGACGGATCCGTCCATGGAAGCCGGCCAGATCGGCTACATCGCCACCGGGCTGAAGAATCCGGAGGCGCTCAAGATCGGCGACACGATGATTCTGAAGCGCGCGCTGGAAAAAGCGGACCCGAAAGATCTGGCACTGGCGGGCTATAAGGACCCGCAGCCGGTGGTGTTCGTCTCGTTCTATCCGGAAGAAGGGGAGGATTATGAAAACCTGAAGACCGCGCTGGGAAAGCTGAAACTGAACGACTCGGCGCTGAAGTTCGAAGCCGACTTCAACGAATTTCTCGGCCGCGGGTTCAAGACCGGTTTTCTCGGTAAACTGCATTTTGAAATCACCGCGGAACGTCTGGAAAAGGAGTTCAACGTCCGTACCGTGCACAGTTTCCCGTCGGTCTCCTACAAAGTGAAATCGCGGAACGGCGTATGGACCTTGGTGACGAATCCGAAAGATTTCCCGAGCGATTATCAGGAGGTCCTGGAGCCGATCGCGAAGGTGGACATCCTGACGCCGGCTTCGTATGTCGGAACGGTTCTGCGCCTGCAGGAAACGTTCCGCCTGCGGAATGTATCCACCAACATGATCGGCAAGACCATGATGATCTCCGCGACGCTGCCGCTGTCGGATCTCGTCCGCGATTTTGATGATCAGCTGAAATCCATCTCCGCCGGTTACGCCTCGCTCAGCTACGAGATCGCATCCTATGAAAAAGCCGAGGTGGCGAAACTGGAAGTGCTGGTCGCCGGCCATGACGTCGGCGGACTGACGCGCATCGTGCATACCGAGGATCTGGAAAAGGACGCCCGCAAGACCGTGGAGCGGCTGAAGGATCTGCTCCCGCCGCTGCAATTTTCGCAGGCGATCCAGGCGGTCGTGGGCGGCAAGGTCGTCGCCCGCGAGACGATTCCGGCGCTGAAGAAGGAGTTGGGGAATTTCGGCAAGAACGGCGGTGACCGGACGCGGAAAATGAAGCTGTGGAAGAAGCAGCAGCGCGGCAAAGAGCGGCTGAAAGAGCTGGGAACGAAGGCGAAAATCGATGTGCCCGCGAGCGTCTTCAAGGAGTTGCTGAAAAAGTGACGTCCCTGCTTAAATCGGCGCGGGAAAAGTGGTAGGATGGAATTATGAACATGAAGAACCTGATTATCGCTATCGTGGCCGTGGTCATTCTCGCTTTGGCCTGGTTCACCATCCAGCTTTTTATGACCCATGGCGCTTTGGTTGATGCGGAATCTTCAGCGCAGCAGCAGCTGGCCGCTTTGCAGCAGGACAGCGCCGACCTGAAGTCGGACCTCCGGTATCTGCAGGATCCGGCGAATCTGGAAAAGGAACTCAAGAGCCGCACGAATTATAAGAATCCCGGGGAAACGATGGTCATCGTCGTCCCTGAAAGCGCGGCGACCTCAACGCAATAACCTATGTCATTCCGCACCTCACTCATTTCCTTCGGAGTCATGATGGCGATCGGCGTTTCCGGATACGCTCTTTCGGTCAACGGCTGGTATCCGGTCGCGGTGGTGAATTGGCATGTCATTTCCCAATATACCCTGGAACAGAATCTTTCCACCGCATATGTGTATTACCATAACGCGTTGGCGCTTTCGGGAGGCGATCCGGCCACGCTGGATACGCCCGCAGCGGCGGCGAACCTGCGCCGGGCTGTTCTGGATGATGCGATTTCGGAGGAACTGATCCGCGATGAACTGGCGCGGGAGATGAGCGCGGGCGACCTCCAGACGGTCGCGGAAAAGAAAGTGGACCAGGTGCTGCAGGACCAGAGCCAGGTAAGCGAGGGAGTCGAGAAGCTGTACGGGCTGACGTTGGACCAGTTCAAAGCGCGCGTCCTTCTTCCGCAGGCTTATCAGGAAGTGCTTTCCGGCCGCATGCTGCTGCAGGGACAGGATTTCAATACGTGGCTTGCTCAAGCTCGTAAATCTGCCGGCGTGATCATTCTAACGCCCGGATTTTCATGGGATGGTTCGGGGGTGACGGCGAAATAAATGAAACAAAAAAAGCGCGGATGCGCTTTTTTCGAAATCTGCCGGGCTACTGAACGGAGGTATTCGGCTGCCGGAGCGGGGAAGTGGTCGTCGATTCAGATGCGATAATGTTTTGCGGTGATTGGCCGGTAGATGGTTCCGCCGGAGGCGTATAGCCCGTATCGGCTGATGCCCGCTGTTCGCATGCCAATTCCGTGTTACTGCAAGAAGCGAGGCATGTCTGGAATTGCGTGTGATTCGGAGGTGTTGAATCTAAAAATAGGGCACAGGCACTATTGCACACGTCCTGCGTCTGGCTGCACGAAGCAACCTTCAGCATATATGCCGTTTTCTGCTCCGCCGGTGCGTTTTTGTAGTTTAAATAGAGGTCAAGTGCGGCCGTGCCGATAAGGCCGACCACCATTGCGATGATGATCAATTGGATCAACCCTTGTCCGCTGCGGGAATTTATAAGCATAGAAGCATTATACCACATTTTATGCTTTTTA
>JAGWKK010000053.1 GCA_028865335.1 Patescibacteria group bacterium
CCCCCTCCAAAAGAGCTATTCCTAAAATGAGAATCCCTAAAGTTATCAGAACGCAGCCAAGGAAAGTACTCATAAGTTTTCCTCCCGAGATAGATTTTTTGAACTAAATAAATAGTAGCATATAATGTATGAATATGTCAAATAATAGGTTGAAAGTCGGCATTCTGGGCGCGACGGGAATGGTGGGACAGCGGTTCGTGTCGCTGCTTGAGAATCATCCTTGGTTTGACGTGGTCTGCGTGGCGGCATCACCTCAGTCGGCAGGAAAAAAGTACAGCGATGCGGTTGCGGGGCGGTGGGCCATGGTGACGCCGGTTCCCGGGAAGCTCGCCGATGTCATGGTGAAAGCCGTTGAGGAGGATTTTGGATCCATTGTTAAGGAAGTGGATCTGGTATTTTCGGCGATTGATGCCGATAAGGAAAAGATCAAGGCGATTGAAGAAAAATACGCCGCTGCGGGCGTGGCGGTGGTTTCCAACAACTCGGCCCATCGCTGGACTCCGGACGTGCCGATGATGATTCCTGAGGTGAATGCGGATCATGCGGCGCTTATCGACGCACAGCGGAAGAATCGCGGATGGACGAAAGGACTTCTAGTGGTGAAACCGAACTGCTCGCTGCAGTCGTATGTTCCGGTGATCCATGCGCTTCGCGCATTCAAGCCGACGGCGATTTCAGTGACGACGCTGCAGGCGATTTCGGGCGCGGGAAAGACATTCACGACCTGGCCGGAAATGGCGGACAACTGTATTCCGTTCATCAAAGGCGAAGAAGAGAAGACCGAGCGGGAACCGATGAAAATCTGGGGATCGGTGGAGGATGGTGCGGTGAAGCCGGCCGAATCGCCGGTGATTTCCGCGACCTGCATCCGCGTCGCGGTCGCTGATGGCCATATGGCGAGCGTATCAGTCGCGTTTGAGAACCGGCCGACCCTGGAACAGATCCGGGAAGCGATCGGTTCGTTTGAAAATCCGCTTGCGGGACTCGGACTGCCGTCCGCGCCGGAGCAGTTCATCAGGTATTTCACCGATGATGACCGGCCGCAGACGAAGCTGGACCGCGACTTTGAGCATGGTATGGGCATCACCTGCGGGAGATTCCGGGAAGAAAAGAACGGCAACTGGAAATTCGTGGCGCTTTCGCACAATACGATCCGCGGCGCCGCCGGCGGCGCGATCCTGATCGCCGAGTTTCTATATCAAAAGGGATATGTCGGATCAAATGCATAAGAAGCGCGGCATCACTCTGATCGGCATGCCGGGAGCGGAAAAGTCCACGATCGGCAGGATGCTCGCCGAAAAGCTGGATATGCGGTTTTTGGATCTGGATGACGTGATGCGCGAGAAAACCGGCAAAAGTCCGTCGGAATTTCTGCGTGAAAACGGGGATGAGGAATTCATCCGGCAGGAGGGACTGCTGGCGGACGGATGCGATCTGGGAAATACCGTTTTCTCTCCCGGCGGAAGCATCGTGTATGCGACCGCAGCGATGGGGAAAATAAAACAGGCGACGATGGTAGTATATCTGCGTCTGCCGCTTTCCGCCATCCATGACCGCCTGAGCGGCGCGGCGGCGGATCGCGGGATCGTCGGTTTCGGCGAGAAAGGACTGGAGGCTCTCTTCCAAGAGCGCACAAAACTGTACGAGCAATTCGCCGACATGACCGTCGATTGTGAAAATCGGGAGGCGCGTGATATGGTAGAAATGATAATGCGACTCGCGTAACATGACCGGCATATTTTCATATATCGGAGGAATCCTTTTTTCCGAATTTTTTTCCTCATTGCTGCACGGCGGGCAGATTTTCGGTCTGACGGGGTACTCCTATCTGATGTACAGCGATATCCCGAATTTCTTCCAGCGCGCGATTGCGCACGGATGGCCGTATATTTCCATCCGTATCGAATATCCGGTGCTTATCGGCCTGTTCGTGAAATCCATGGCGCTGATCGGGCATACGCTATTCGGTTATTATGCCGCATCCGTTCTGGCATTGATGATGCTCGGCGGTATCGCGACCTATCTGCTCTATCTCATGGTTCCGCCTCAGTCGCACCGGAAGCTCTGGCTCTATTGGATTTTCGCGCCGTCCATGGTCGTCTTTTCGATATATAATTGGGATTTGCTCGCGATTGTCTGCGTCGTGGCGGCGATGTATGCGGTATGGAAGAAGCATGATCTTACGGCGGCTCTTTTTCTGACATTGGGGACGTGGGCGAAGCTGTATCCGGTTCTTTATCTGTTGCCGTTGTTTCTGAATCAAAAGACGAACCGGGCCCGAGCGGGTATCGCCGGAATTTTCGCCGCGGTTTCATTCGCATTGAATGCGCCGTTCGCCTTCGCGAACTTCAGCGGATGGGCTTATTTCTTCACGTTCAACAGCGCGCGCATCTCCACCTTTGATTCCATCTGGACGATCTTCCGCTTCCTGTTTCCCGGACTTCAGAACGAGGCGACCATCAATTCGCTCTCCCTGCTCATTTTTGCGACATGGTATCTGGCCATGGTCTGGCGGTTCAGGAAGGAATCGCTGATCAAGTCGTGGTTCCTCGCCACGCTGATCTTCCTGATGACGAATAAGGTCTTCTCCCCGCAGTATCTGTTGTGGCTTCTGCCGTTCTTCGTCGTGTTGCCGACACTGTCATACGGCAAATTCCTCACGTTCGAGTTCGCGAATCTCGGGATTCTCGTATTGACGCTGACCTGGTTCTTCGTCGGCCAGGACCTGGCGTATTTCTACCTCAGTATTCCGCTGATCCTCGTCAAATACGGGATGATGTTCGTCTTTTACCGCGAAATGGCCCGCCGGAAGCTCCCGTATCGCGTGTTGGCGTATGAGCCGAAAGCCATTTGATTTTTCCCCGGAAATCGGTATTATAAATAAGTATTGCGGGTATCGTATAGCGGCTATTATGCGACCTTGCCAAGGTCGAGATACGGGTTCGACTCCCGTTACCCGCTCACATAACAGAAAAACAGCGCATAGGCGCTGTTTTTCTGTTATGCGGGAGTCGAACCCGGGAAGAGGGTCGGAGAAACGGGAGTTTCTCCGTGGCGGAGGCATGGGAACCGCTGGGTTCCCAAGAGCCCCGAGCGTTGTCGAGGGGCGAGGGTTCTAGTCCGCATAAGCGGACGGACTCCCGTTACCCGCTCACTCAAGCAAAAAGCAGCTTATATAGGCTGCTTTTTGCTTGCTTTACATGCGTAACGAGAGTCGAACCAGCCGCACCCCGTATCAGGAAGGAATGGGAAACCGAACCTGCCTGCCGGCAGGCAGGGGTGCCCAGATGTGGTTCGAGTGAGCCTGCCTACCGGTAGGCAGGCGAGCGGGCTATCCAGCCGGGAGCG
>JAGWKK010000020.1 GCA_028865335.1 Patescibacteria group bacterium
GGGGTGTATGTCAAATAAAATAAAAACCTCAGATTCCAAAATGGATCGGAGGTTGAACTTGGTCAGCTCTTTTCGAGGGATGCGAGGAGTTTCTTGTGTAATGGATTCGAGGCCCATTTTGCTTGATTCAACATATAATCTCTATACGCAACCGAGAAGACAAATGACACCGCAAAAAGCGCCACCGCAGCCATTGTTGCTGCAAAAATGAGGGCTGCCCAAAGAGAGCCGCAGGCGCCCGTAAACAGACCTAGCCAAATCAAACCAAAAAAAGAAAAAAGTAATGTAGGTTCGCCAGCAACGATGATCGCATTTGCAATCACCAGCGCCCGATGCAGCCAAAGCTTCTTCTGATCAAGTAAAAGCTTTCTGCGGGCATCGTCTGGATCGATTTTCATCAACCCGGTTCCGACCAGAATTCCCTTCTCTTCCATGATCGCCTCGTATTGAAGATTCTGAGAACTAGCGATAGGATAGCACTCCTACTGGCACAATATCAACCTATCCGATTTCAACTACTTTTCGCGACGAAGTTTTGCCGGAGATGATTCTCACTCGACTCGGAGTTGTTTTGAAATGATCGGCAAGAAGGCGCACGAGCGCTTCATTCGCTTTCCCCTCCACCGGCAACGCCTTGATACGCACGGTGTACCACGTTTCTTCGCCGGTAAGCGTCTGGACGATTTCCTTCGCAATACCCTCCTCGCGCGCATTCGGTTTTACTTTGACGAAAATCCGCATAATTTTATTTGAATCGCACCGAAATCCTTACTTGATCATCATACTGCGGCAGGCCCGACGGATTGTCCTTTTTCAGCACCAGCGTCCCCTGCGTGGAGGTTCCCGCGTCAAATGAAACCGTCGCGGCAAACGGAACATAATCGGTCGTCATCCAGCCTGCCCCGCCATCGGCGGGGTTCACTCCTGCCTGCGCCGGCAGCTGCGCGAGCGCGTTCCCCTGCTCATCAAGCAACAACACCGGAAACGATGCCTCAAAAAACCAATTGCCCCGCGCTTCACCGCTGACCGTCAGCGGGCTCCGCACCACCGCATCCGCAACGGGCTCCGCCATGCGGATCATATCCGCATTTCCCTTTTCGGTCACCAGCTGAATGGCGCTTGTGCTGCCACCGCGAAATGAAACCGCATATATTCCGGCGATAGCCAGCAGCAACACTACTCCCCCGATAATCCATCCACGTTTCATAATTTATGCAGAAATTCCGGCCATCCGGAAAGATGGGGATATTTATTTTCCTCCGAAGAAGCCCTATAGGGATCAAAAAGGAAACGGTTCGGCACGCTTACCAGCGCATCAAGCACCCGCCGCTCATCATCGATATAATGCGTCACTCTCCATTCGGCCGCGCGCGCATTCTTGTCTTCGGGCTTCCGGACGAAAGAGGTATTCTTTTCATTGAAAAAACGCGGCCACAATCCCCGTTCGCTCAGAAGGCGGATTGCGCCCTCCGCCTGCCTGCGGCGGGAAATAAGCACGAACGGAATGTTCCGCCGGGCGATTGTCTCCAATACCGGCACCACTCCGGCCATCACCGGCGACCGGAATGCATACTCCGGATCGTCATACAGCATGTGCTGGACCGCATGCCAGTTCTCGAGGGGCAGCATCCGGTACATGATATCCGAGGGCGTCTGCGCCGGCGTCAGCGATAGCCCGAATTTCGCCGCCACTTCCCTTTTGACCGCCGTATGGTCAATCAATACGCCGTCCATATCAAAACCTATGCACAGATTGGGTTGTTTTTTTGTTGACCGCATCATAGCTCTCTTTTATACTACCAAGTAACAGCTCGTTAATAAAAGAGGAAGAGGATGAAACAGGAAAAGGATTTCGAGCGGCAGGCCGCTACCATCTTGAAATATTTGCGCAGCGACATGCGCTACGATCTCGAAAAGATTCCGCGGCCGTTCTTCATCGAACTGACCGGATCGCCATCGGCAGGAAAGACCACCGTCATCACCGAATTGGATAAGTTTTTCCGCCGCCAGGGATTCCGCGTCTGGCGTCCGCAGGAAGGCGCCGAAGTCATCCGGCACATCCCGCGCACCACGCCGGACTACAATACTCGGACCGGACTCTATGCCCTGAGCATTCTCCTGGACGAAAGCTACCGCCATGGCTACGACATCATCATCTTCGATCGCGCCGTTTTCGATGCATATGGCTGGATGATGTACTGGGAAGGCAAAGGATTGCTCACGCCTGAGCAGAGAATGATCTTCCAGCAGTTCTTCCTGAGCGATTTCTGGGTACACAAGATCGATATGGCCTATTTCATGATCTCCAGTCCCGAAGTCGCCATGCAGCGCGAACTCAAAATCGCATTGAGCAGCAAGCTCGGCGAAACCACCAATCCCGCGACAGTCAAGACGCTGGTGGATCGCTATATGGCCGCCTATACGCAGCTTTCTCCGCGATTCCCGCAGCTCCGCCTGATGGACACGACCCACCTCGGCGAGCAGGAGATGGTCGCCCAGGTCGCAACCGAAATCCTGGACGCCATGGAATCAAAAGCATTGCAAAACAGCCGCTAGGCTGTTTTTTTATTTCTTCGGCCCGCCGGAGGCGAGGCTCGTTACGGGCGATTCGCTTTATTTAAGCGGCCAGCGATGCGCGGCAGGCGGATAGACCTTGGTCAGCGGATGATCCGCGCACGGGTGCGGCTTCGCCGGACAGATGTCGCGGCCGTAATCGATCAGCCGGTACGTGATCGCAAACCATTCTTTTTTCGGCAGCAGCACCATCAGATCCTGCTCTATTTTCACCGGATCGCCCGAGTCGCTCAAATCGAAACGGAGTGCGAAGCGCCGGACGTGCGTATCCACCGCGACCCCCTCCACGACGCCGTAGGCATTGCCCAGCACCACATTCGCCGTTTTCCGCGCGACGCCGGGAATCGTCAACATCTCCTCCATCGTCTTCGGCAATTTCCCGCCGAATTCCTTTTTCACCATCTTCGCCGCGGCGAGGATGTTCTTCGCCTTATTACGGTAAAAACCCGTGGAATGGATGTCTTGCTCGAATTGCTTCGGCTTCGCTTTCACGTAATCATTCAGCGTCCGGTATTTCCTGAACAGTTTTTCCGTCACCTCGTTCACTTTCTTGTCAGTGCACTGCGCGGACAGAATCACCGCCACCAAAAGCTCCCATTGATTACCGTACTGGAGCGCCATTTTGGGATGCGGGTAGAGTTTCTTCAGCACGCGCAGCATCTTCGCCATCCGCGCTTTCCGGACTTTCAGTTTCGCAGCCGACATAGGTATCTATGAGATAGGTTCTTAATGTATTTCCGCTCCCGGCGGGACTTCCCGTTCCGGCATCAGGAATGCCGGTCCGTTCTCATCGCTCGGCGCAAGCAGCATGCCGTTGCTTTCCAAGCCCATCAGCATGCGCGGCTCCAGATTCGCCACGATCACGATTTCCCGCCCCGCAAGCGCCGCGGGGTCGTATACTTTTCCGATACCGGCGATCACCTGCCTGACGGCAGGCAATCCTGCCGCATCCTTGTCGCCTGCATCCAATTGCAGCTTCAGAAGCTTCTCGGATTTTTCCACGCGCTCAGCCGAAAGAATCTTCGCGACGCGGAGTTCCACTTTCTGAAAATCGCTGAACGGAATCATGGGAGAGTCATTGGTCATAAGTCATCGAGTCATCAGGCAACAGTCATGAGATCATGAAGTGCGTTACTTATTGTCTTTTCCGGAAAATTTCAGCAAGACGATGGTCGCCCAGACCAGGACAGCCGTTACGATGATCGCATAAAGAAACTGCGCCAGTATGGAATTCCCGTTCAGGGGAAAGAGATAGTCGATCAGCGATTTGATCGCCTGATTCCAGGCAAGTCCCGCGACAAAACCGAATGCGGCAAGCATATAGCCGATGGTCTGTGTTTTCACTTTGCGCGTGAGATCGGCTCCTTCCGAGACAACCTTCCGCATATGGTCTTCAAATGGTTCCATAGTATCATCATCGCGAATTTACCGCGCAATTGCAATTCGGTCTCCCCGGCGGCGGAGCATCCCCTCGCGGACGAGATCGCTCACGACCGCTTCGGTCTTATGCGGCGACGGCGGCAGTTCCTTCCGCAATGCGGACAACGTCATCGCGCCCCGCTTCACCATCAGCCGCATGATCTCGCCCCGCACCTTCCGGCGCGATCCTTCAAAAGGCGCCTGCTTCACATAATGCCTGCTCCGGCGGTTCGGATTCTCCCCCTGCGCAGCCAGATAGGCTCCGTAATCCATCAGCGCATTGAAAAAACGGCGGGGATTCTTCCGGTCCATGGTTTCCGCGATCTTTTCCCGCACCCGGTCATCGCTCACGTTTTTCGCGCGGGGAAAGAAGAAATACAGATAGACGCGCCGGATGTTCGTATCCAGAAAAACCGACGGCTTGTTGAGCGCGAACGCGCGAATGGCTCCCGACGTATACGGACCGATGCCCGGCAGTTTCTCCAGTTCTTCCTTGTCCTCCGGCAGTTTCCCGCCGCACTCATGCACGACCGCATGCGCCAGTTTCTTCAGCATCACCGCCCTGCGGTTATAGCCGAGCCCTTGCCACGCGCGAAGCACGCGTCCCATCGGCGCCCGATCCAGCGCGCGCCATGTCGGGAACGCTTTCACGAACGCGACGAACTTCGGTTCCACCCGGTCCACCTGGGTCTGCTGGAGCATGATTTCCGACACCGTGATCGCATACGGATCCGTCGTCCGACGCCACGCAAAATCCCGCTTATGCGAGCTGTAGTAGGTCAGAATCTTTTTTTGAAATTGAACTGTATTCATATTGTTTATAAAAATTCGCCCGCAACTGCGGGCGAACACGTTATCGGGAATCCCTGATTGGCCGCAAATGAAACACCATCGATCCCTTCGGCCTCCATATATCATCGATGGCGTCCGCGTAGAAAAGCACGATCGGAAAATGTCTATTACCGATGATCGGGTCGTCCTCGGCGGTAAACGGCACATAGCAGAACCGGATGGCCGAATCACGGATCGTTTCCATCTCGATACGGACCTTCGCCGGAAGCAGCATAAATCTCACGCGGCATGTTTCCACCGCGGCGGCGAGCGCCTTTTGAAAGATCATGCTCAGCATTTCTGCGTTCACATCTCGGTGCCGGTCGCCAGACTCCAAGTAGTACTCGCCATGCTGCCGGGCTATGCGCCGCATCTCAGGGAGAAATGTATCGACGATAGATCCGGCGATATCGCCGGTGCCTCCTGCGATAGATACCTCGACGAACTTCATGTCCATGTCGGTCTCCGTTATTCACGTTCTGAGCATATTCTAACAGAAAACGGAGCGCATTTCCAGCCCTTCTTGTCTATAAAAATTCGCCCCCGGTGAGGGCGAAAATCTCGTTTTAAGATCCCCGGGATCCCAAATCGAAAGGCAAGAAGCAGATGAACTTATATCCTTCTTTTTGAAGGCGGGCAATGTCTTCCGGAACATAGAAGAGGAGAAGGATCGGATTCTCAATTTCGGTGAACTGAGGGACGCCGTCGGCATCCATGGTTATGAATCGGAAGCGGATAAGCCGATTGCCGAACACCTGCATCTCGATCCTCGCTTTCAACGGGTCTGACTTCGTCTTGAGGCGATGATGCGCCACCGCAAAGTCCGATACACTGAAGATCGCATTGATGAACTGCGCCATATTTTCGATATAGTGCGGGTTGGTGTCCTCAAACAGCGATACTTTCAGCGATGCGCAAACGCGGAGAATATCAGGAAAGAAATTGGTCCGCATATCGGTACCGAGCGCATTGCCGTCGATTTCCTTCAGATTTACCTCGACAAACTTCATCGCGCCCTCCGTTATCAACGTTCTGCCTTCATTCTAGCAAATGACGACGGCGCTTACGAGTCTCCGGCCGCAAGAAAATCCGCCGTTTCCGGCGGATCAGTTCTGGTTATCATGGCTATTCGCATCCAACACGGATATCTGCATATGGGAACACTTTTTCCGCAAAGCGACATGCTCCTCTGCCGAGAAACCGAATGCCATCAACGGGCTGTTGCGAACAGTCATCAGCGGCTTTCCTTCCTTGTCATAGGGAATAAAGAAGGCCATAGCTCTGGTCTTTTGACGATAGAGTCTCAGCACAACCCGAATTTTGGAAGGTCGGATGCGCTTCCGGGAACAGCACAGGATTGCCGACTCTGCCACCTGATCGCCGAATCCCTTCATGATGAAAAAGACCCCTATCTCAGATACTTTCTGATGATTGCTTTTCAAAACCTCGATAATGTCAGGAATGAATACGTCAACCAATTCGCCGTAGAATTTCTCGGTATCCAGACCTCTTGCACTTGGAAATACATCAATGTATTTCATTTCCAAACCCCCTTTGAGGCGCTGTCCTCAGCATAGAACGGGAACTTGAACTATTCAACCTCCCCGGCCGCGGCGCGGTAATGGCAGTAATCGCAGTCATCCCCCGCCCGGGGAATCTCGTCGCCCAGCAACAGTTCCTTGATCTTGAAGAGTTCGGTATCGATCCAATGCGCCTTGCCTTCGTACGGCAGGATCACCACGTCGAATTCCAGTTTTCCGTCGAACGCCTCGCGGTCGGTCTTGCCGTTGCAATACACGAAATACGCCATATCGGACACCTTAAATCCATTCTGACGGAGCAGCCACTGATAGACCTCCGCCTGGCGCTTGTAGCCGATCTGCCACGGCGCATCGAGCGTCGGCGACGCTTCTTTTGAAGTGGCTTTATAATCCACCACGATCAGCTCCTTTTCCGGATTGATCCAGACATCGTCCACGGCGCCGGTCACCAGCAGGTTGGTCTCTTCGTGCAGATATTGCACGCCCTTGAAGTTCTCGCGCCACGTGTCCATCATCTTGTGCGCGAACGGAACCGCCTTGATGCCGTACGCTTTCATGAGCGGGTGCGGCGTCTGATCCGCGCGGTGGATGTCGAATTCCTTCTTCAGCAGCTTATCGACGGCGGAGTTCAGATTGAACGGGAAACCCGGCGGACGGCCGACGCCGAGGCGCGTATCCAGATAGAAACAGCGGGGGCAGTTCAGAAACAAGTCGATCTTTGACCGGCTGATCTTGAACGGCGCATCGGACAGCGGATTGAACAGTCCGCGGGATTTTTTGGGATTGTAGAATTGGGACATAAGAAAACAGACGGTTACTCAATCGTATAGATCACATCCTTCCGCTCCACGACGATCTTCCACCCCGCGCGCTTCGCGTGCGCATACAATTTTGAATTCGGATTGAAACAGATCGGTTTTTCCACCATCCGCAGGAATCTGATATCACTTTCCGAATCACCGACGCCGAGGGAACCCTTGAGCGTCAGATTACGTTTCCTGATCGCATGCTTCAGCATCTTTGATTTGTCGGAAATCACCTCCTCTTCGATGGTCCTGCCGGTCAGGCGTCCGCGGGAATCCACTTCGTAAATCCTGCCATATACCTTGTCAAAGCCGAGCTTCCGGCAGAACGCATTCACCATCACTTCCGGCGAATGGGAAATCGCCAGGAGGAAATATCCCTTCTTTTTCAGGTCCTTCACCATCTCGCGCGTGTACCGGTACATCCGGTTCCGATGGAACGCGGCCACGGTTTCCGCGACGCGCAGAAAATCCTTCTCTTTCACCCCCTTGATATGTCCCTCGAAAGCCACCACCACGCCGCGGACGTATTTATCGTACACGTCCTTGCGATCAAGCCAGTTCTTGTACGACCGCGCGTACTCCTTGCCGACCCGCTGTGAAAAAATCCCCTCCTGGATCAGCGCATCAGTCAGTTCGATCAGCAGACTGGATCGGAAAATGGTGCCGTCGATATCAAAAATAGCGACCTTCTTTTTCATATTTTTATGGTATCACAAAGCAACCAGGATAGTCATGAGCCATAAGTCATGAGTCTCTAGTCAATAAGTAAATAACTCAATGCCTCAATGACTGAGTGACTGCTTCTATTTTCCTTCCGCGAGCGCCTTGAGCGCCTCGTAGGAATCCTCGCCGCAGATGAACTTATCGGTGTCGGTATTGATATAGAACGGCACTCCGCCGCAGCGGCCCCGGTCATGCGTGTTCAGTTTCTGCGCGTTCTCTTCGTTGTGCCACACTTCGAATTTCTGGAACTTGAGACCGGTCGCTTTCTCCACCTTCGCCACCGTCGGTTCCATATTCACGCAATGCGGGCACTCCTTTCCGTAAAATTCCAATAGCATAAGTTTAGTAATAAGTCATTAGGTCATTGAGTCATGAGTTACTAAATGACCAGTGACTCGTGCCTGAGTGACTATTCTTAGTATAGCACGCTACGACAGTTCTTTCAGCGCCCGCGCCACCGCCTTGAAATCCATTTTCAGGTTCGGAATCTGACGCGCGTCATACACGGCCACCGCCGGATGATAGAGCGGGATCACCGTCACTTCGCCGTACGGAAACTTCGTCCGGAAGACCTTTCCATGCAGTTCGCCGATCGGACCCGCCTGGTCTTTCAAGCCGTAGGTCTCCATCACATAACGCATCGAAAACCGTCCCAGCGCGCCGATGATTTTCGGCTTGAGGATTCCGATCTGCCGGTCCAAGAACGGCGCATATGCCGCGATTTCATCCGGAAACGGGTCGCGGTTGAACGGCGGACGGTCTTTGACGATATTGGTGATATAGACGCTCTTGCGCTCGATGCCCGCCGACGCGAGCAGCTGATCCAGAATCTTTCCCGCAGCACCGCAGAACGGCCGGCCGGTCTTCGCTTCGTTGCGGCCCGGCGCCTCGCCGATCAGCATGATCTTCGCATAATGACTCCCCTCGCCGATGACCGGAAAGACCTTGTTCTTCACCCGCACTTTGTAGAGCGGGGATGTTTTGAGATTCAACACCTCGTCTTTTATCTTTTTGAGTTCCTCAGTACGGTTCATAAGTCATCAGTCATGAGTCATTGGTCATTAGGAATTAGGAATTTCAATCATATCCTACTCCGCTGATTTTTTCAGAGTGAGACAGGACGAATTGATGCAGAAACGCTTTCCGCCTTTTTCCTTCGGACCGTCCATGTACAGATGCCCCAGATGCGAACCGCATTTTTTGCAGATCACTTCCGTCCGCTGCATGCCGCCGCTCAGATCATCGCGCAGCTCCACGTGCTCCAGATTCACCGTATCCGTAAAACTCGGCCAGCCGGTTCCCGAATCGAATTTCGTATCGGACGAAAAGAGCTCGGTACCGCACGCGGCGCAGACATACATCCCTTTTCCGTGCTCGTTCCAATATTCCCCGGTGAATGGCGCGTCTGTCCCCTTTTCGCGGAGCGTATGATACTGCTCGGGCGTCAGATCTTTTTTCCACTCCTCTTCGGTTTTGCGCATCAAATCAGCCATAACCATCGCTGCATTATTTTCCCAGCAATAATTTCGAGATCTGATTCAGTACATCAATCAATTGCAGCTGGATGGAATTGAAGGCGTTCTGCCAGTCCAGCGGACCAAGCACATACGGACCGGTGCCCAGATGGAACTGCTGCTGGATCGGCTTTCCCGAAACTCCGGCGCTGTTCACCGGCGTAAAGCGCGCGATATACACGCCCGGCGAAACAGTCGTCGATAACCGCGTCGGATGGGCGGCGAACTGCTGGAACACCACCTGCGGCGGCAGTATGCCGAGCGGAACTTCATTGATCAGTTCAACGTTCACCCCGCTCTGGCCGACGCCCATATTGGCGATCGGCGGAACCTGCATGGTCACCCGATACCGGTTCCCTTCCAGCTTCGTGGTCTCAACGCGCGAGTCGAATTTGCTCAGGTACGCCGGCAGCGTGGTGCTTGCCGGCACGCATGCAACCTCTTTGCCGGCCTGCGCGACGCACGCCTGGACAGCCAATGAGGTATTGGACCGGTTTTCCAGAACCGCCTGATAACCGCCGCCATAACTCACCGGCGTGACGGTCATCTGATTTCCCGATGCGTCGCGCAGATAGAACTGATCGGTCGGAAGCGAATTCCGATAATCGAAGGCAAGCGTCGTCGTGCAGGAGAAGTCATCACACGATCCGCCCAAAAACTGCAGATTAGTAATCTCCGGAAGCGGCATGGAAACGGCGGGCTTGGTCGGCTGCGCCGGCGTCAATGGTGAAATCGGCGCAATCTGCTGCTGGCGCTGCAATTCCTCCTCGATACGCATCAACCGGATGAACGTAGGGACTTCGCTTCCGGCCGTCGCGTTGGCCGCAGGATTCACGATCAATGAAAGCGAGTTGGACGTTCCGTTCCCCGGAAGCGGATTCGATACGGTGACTGCAAACGATCCGGCTGCCGTCAGGTCACTTGCCAGAATCTCCGCCTGCAGCTCGGTCGCGCTCACAAACGTCGTCGCCCGGGCGGCGCCCTCGATCTTGACCGAAGCCCCGGATACGAAACCGGTGCCTGTAAGCGTCATTGTGAAGCCGTCATCCCCGACGGTCTTGGTATTTGGCGACACAACGCTCAGCGTCGGCGGCGGATTTTGCACGGAAAAATTCTGTTCACTGGTCGATCCGCCGCCCGGCGCCGCATTATAGACCGTGATGTCATATTCACCCAGTACCGTCAGGTCGGCCGCAGGAACCACGGCGGTCAGCGTCGTTGAGTCGACATATGTCGTGGAAAGATCGGTGCCGTCAAAGCGCAACACCGAATCATGCATGAAGTTCGTTCCGGTCGCCGTGATGTCCGTATCCGGATCGTTGACGATCGCGCTGGTCGGAGCCACAGACGAAAGCGTCGGCGGCGGATTCTGGACAGTGAAGGTCAGGCTTCCGGACGTTCCTCCGCCGGGCCCCGGATTGTAAATGGCGACGTTATGAAAATGCGCACCGTCGGAAATCCAATCGCTTGCCGGCATCGTGATGGAGACGGAAAGTTCGGTCGGACTCACGTACGTCGTGACCGGATTGTGATCCGATTGTTCCGACGGGTCATCAAACTGGAACTCCGATGTCGGTATGAAATTCGTGCCGATGACGGTCATCGTGAATGACGGGTCGCCAATCGTCACCGTCGACGGATCTATGGAGGTCAGCGTCGGAACCGGATTTTCCACGCGGAATGTCGCCGCCGGCGAGGTGCCGCCGCCCGGAGGGGCAAGTACGACCGTAATGGAATACAGTCCCGCGGTCGCCAGTTCTCCGGCCGGTACGTCCGCCGTCAGCGTCGTGGCATTGACGAATGTCGTCGCGAGATCCCTCCCGTCAAATTGCACCGTCGCTCCGGAGACAAAATCCGATCCGGTAATCGTCATGGTAAAACCGGCGCTGCCGACCGCCCTATCAGTCGGACTGATGGAAATAGCTCCGGGCGCGGGATTATTCACGGTAAAATCATGTTCCAGGGTCGTACCTCCGCCCGGACTTGGCGTGAATACCGTCACGTCATAGGTCGTTCCCGATGCCAGATCGGCAGTCGTGATGACCGCCGTCACCGTTGTCGGACTCACGTACGTCGTCGCCCGGTCAGAACCGTCCAGCCGTACCACTGAATCGGCGACAAAATTCGTTCCGGTGACGGTAATCGTCGTGTCGGTGTCTCCCGCCGTCGCATGATCGGGATCGATCGTCGTCAGCGTCGGCGCAGGATTATTCACCGTGAACAGCTTGCCGGCGGTCGTTCCGCCGCCCGGACTCACCGTATACACCGTGATCGTATGCGTCCCGGCGCTCGCCATATATCCGGCCGGTACCACCGCCGTCAGTTCGGTCGCGCTGACATAGGTCGTAGCGATCGCAACGCTGTCAAAGCGCACTTCCGATGAGCTGATGAAATTCGTTCCGGTCGCCGTGATGACCGTATCAGATGCGCCGACAAGAACCGCATCGGGACTGATTGATGACAGCGTCGGGGTCGGATTCTGGACATCAAACGTCTGGCTCGCCGATGAACCGCCGCCCGGACCCGGATTCACCACGGTCATATTGTGCGCCGCGGCAACCAGCATGTCGCCCGCCGGAATGACCGCGGTCAGCGTCGTCGAGCTCACATAGGTCGTTGCGCGCGCATTCCCGTCCAGTTCAACCTGGGACGCGGGAACAAAATTAGTTCCGGTCAGCGTCATGGTGAATTCGGGCTGATTGATCAGCTTAGTCGCCGGGTCGATGGATGACAGCGTCGGCGCAGGATTGCGCACTTCGAAGGTATAGGTACTTGATGTGCCGCCACCCGGAGGCGGGTTGTACACCACGATGGAATGCGAACCGGTCGTCGTCAGCTCTGCCGCCGACAAGGTCATCCGGAGCGTCGTGGAATTCACGTACGTCGTCGCGCGATTGACGGCATCGAAACGGATGACTGACGAAGAAATGAAATTCGTTCCGCTCACCGTGATCACGGTATCCGAATCGCCCACCGTCGCATGATCGGGACTCACCGAGGAGATGGACGGCGCCGGATTCTGCACGCTGACCGTCGAACTAAGCGCCGAAGCGATGCCCGATGAAGTCGCGCAGATTTTGATATCTTCGGCGACCGAATACTGCATGGCGGTATAGGTCATCACGCCGGAAGTCACCGCCGCGCCGCTTGCCGGCGTAGACGTCAGCGTTCCCGATCCGTTGGTTCCGGTACAGGTCTGCGTGGACAGCTTCGGTGACAGTGTGACCGTGGTCGAGTTATCCGAAGTCACCGTGTTGCCGAACTGATCCTTCACGGCGATCACCGGCTTGGTGGAAAAATCAACACCGAACGCCGCCGGCGACGACGGTTGAACGGTGAAAGACAGCTGTGTTTTCGCTCCGGCGACTTCGGTCAATGTGCCGAAATTCGTCGCTCCGGTCACTCCGTTGATTGCCGAAGTTCCGGTCTTCAGAATATTTCCGGTCGCCAGCGGCGTTCCGGCTGTCGGCCGCAGGCGCACGTCCTGCCACGTCAATGAATTGGTCACCCCGTTCTTGCTTGCGGAAGTAATGGTGGTCGACAAAGTGGTCGCAGTCCTCGTGACCGCTATCGTGGCACCGCTTGCTCTGCCGTTGATATTGTTCCCGTTCGCGCCGGTTCCGGTCAAACGGGTCACCAACACCGTCGCGGCCGTACCGCCGGTATCAAAATTGAATCCTGATGGCGCATTGAGAATGATCGTCCCCGTTCCGATATCAGCGGTTGCTCCTTCGGAAATGACCGGACCGACGATCGCCGTATAAGTACCCCCGGCCGTGTCGGCGGAAATCGCCGATCCGCCGGTCGCCGGCGTCACCGTCGCGGCCGCCCGGGCAAAATAGAAATACGACCCGAAGAGAGCCACCACTAAAAGAAAGACTAGGCTGAAAAGAATTTTTTTCACAATCCCGCTACTGTTTGATCATGGTTTATATCGAGAACCCGGCAAAAAAGTGATGTAAAAAGACCTTCCTTCGGGGCACAATGCGCGCGCTGCGCTTACTTTCATTATACAACTTCCGGCCCCGGAGTTATCCACTCCCCGCCTATCCTTTATAGACCTTGATGAACACGTAAGCGCACACCAAAAACGTCACGATCCCCGCGATGATCGCCCGGGCCGATCCCCAGCGCGGCGCGAAGTAATAAATCACGAACATATACGGTATCCAGGCGAAAACAGTCCCCAGAAGAACGAAAAGCGAGTGGCGCGAAACGGCTTCCGGCCCCGAAAGTTCTCCGATGAACAGATATGACAGCCAGGTGAACACCGGGAACAGCGCCGCCAGACGGGAAACCAGCGGAAATCCCGCCTGCTCGAAATACACGATCGCCGTCGTGATCACGCCCCCGACAATGAATGAAAAGATGTATTCGATCATATTCCGTTAAATCTGGATGCGCGCGAACAGCGCCCGGCCGATGGAAAGCACGGTCAGCGCCATCAATGAGAGAATGACGAAATCGATCCCCATGCTGAAATGCGACATGCCGGTCAGCGCCCCGCGCAGGCCGTCGACGCCGAACGTCAGCGGATCCACCGCCGCCACCGCCTGGATTCCCGCCGGCAGTCCCGCGAGCGGAAACAGCGATCCGGAAAGGAAGAACAGCGGCATCATCAGGAAGTTCATGATCAGCGGGAATGCCTGCATGTCCTCCAGATACGAACCGAAGCAGGTGCCGAGTCCCGCAAAGAAAACGGCGGTCACGAAAATGAACACCAGCGCCACCGGCAGCATCAGCACCGATGCGGGGCGGAAACCGATCGCGAGCGTCATCAGGAACACGATCAATCCCTGGATCGTCGCCACCGTCGCGCCGCCGAGCGTGCGGCCGATCATGATCTGCATGCGCGATACCGGCGCCACGAGCGTCTCCTTCAGAAATCCGAACTGCCGGTCCCAGATAATCTCGATGCCCGTGAAGACCGCCGTGAACAGCACGCCCATCGCGATGATGCCCGGAGCGAGAAAATCGATATAGTTCCCCCCGCCCGCTTTCGCGTAGATCGGGCCGAAACCGAATCCCAGCGCGACCAGAAACAGCAGCGGCTGGCCCAAAGCGCCGACCATGCGGGGCTTGGATCGGACATAGCGCTTCAATTGACGCAACCAGAGGATATAGATGGTGCTCATAAATCAAAAGTTTAAAGTGGAAAGTTAAAATCTAAGGATCGCATATCAGCGGCGGCCCCACACCCGCTGACTTTTACGCATCTGATCTTTCGACGACGCATTTTCTTCGCGCAGATCACGGCCGGTCAGTGACAGGAACGCGTCTTCCAGGGACTTGGTTCCGGTTTTCGTCTTGAGCTCATCCGGCGCTCCCTGGATCATGATCTTGCCGTGGTCGATGATCGCCACCTGATCCGCCACCCGCCCGGCCTCCTCCATATAATGCGTCGTGAAAAAGACGGTGATCTTTTCAGTACCGTTGAGATTCTTGATATAGCTCCAGATATGGTTGCGGGTCTGCGGATCCAGTCCAAGCGTCGGCTCGTCCAGAAACAGAACCTTCGGATGATGCAGTAATCCGCGGGCGATTTCCAGCCTGCGCTTCATGCCGCCGGAAAAATGCTTCACCAGATCGTCCTTCCGGTCCCACAATTCCACGAAATGAAGCATGTCCCCGATCCGCTTCCGGCGCAGCTCCTTCGACACATGATACAGCACGCCGTGGAATTCCAGATTCTCCCACGCGGTCAGTTCATCATCCAGACTCTGATCCTGGAACACGATGCCGAATGACCGGCGCACCGCTTCCTGGTCCTTCATCGGATCGGCTCCGTTCAGCGTGATCGTCCCGGAAGACGGGTGCAGCAGCGTCGTCAGCATTTTGATCGTCGTCGTCTTTCCCGCTCCGTTCGGTCCGAGAAACGCGAAGATCTGCCCCTCCGGCACTGTGAACGAAATATCGTCAACGGCGGTGAAGCCGTCGAATTTTTTCACCAGATCCTTTACTTCGATGATATTCATGGGGATGAATTAGGGATTAGGAACTTTGAGTTTTGTCTTTTTCGCGGGCGGCCTTCAACGCTTCCGCCGACCACACCAGCTGTTCCAGGAATTTCTTAGCGGTCTCCTGCAGCGACGAGCCGTCGAAGTTCCCCTCCTTGTCCACCAGCGTCCAGAATGAGGGAATGTTCACGGAAAGGCGGATCGGCATCATCTGCAGGCCGATCGCCACCTGGCGGAGCTGGTCGATCGCCCGCGCGCCGCCGACCGTCCCGTAACTGACGAAGCCGATCGACTTGTTTGCCCATTCGTAGAATACGTAATCAAATGCGTTTTTCAGCACGGCCGGATAACCGTAATTGTATTCCGGCGCGACTACGACGTAGCCATCGGCCTCCGCCACTTTTTTCGCCCAGACGGCCGCCTGCGGATCCGGATGCGCACCCTTCGCCATCCCCGGCGACATCGGATCATTGAAAAACGGCAGCGGATAATCGCGCAAATCCACGAGCTCGGCCGTAACCCCCGGAAGCTTCCGCAGTTCCTCAAAAATCCAGCGGGCCGGTTTCTCGCTGAAGCGCTTTTCGCGCGTACTGCCGATGATGACGTGAATGGTGACCATGTCTTTTATATATAGTATATCAGAAAATTACTTCTTATCGGTACGATCCATGCGCATCCGGAGTTTGAACGGCTCGAATCCCATGGATGTCCAGAACGCGACGCCCGACGCATTGCGCGCATCAACGCTCAATTCGATGTTCTTCACTTTCTTCTTCTGAAACCACGCCATCGCTTCGGCGAAAAGCAGCCGGGCGATCCCCTGCCGGCGGAATTCCTCCCGGACGAACAGATCATATACCACGCCGATTTTTTTCACCGCGGCATATGCCGGAGCCGGCTCAACGCTGACCTGCGCGTATCCGGCCGTGCGGCCGTTTTCTTCGGCGATCAGCACCAGCATGTCCTTCTGGGAAAACCATGACGTCACCTCCTCTTCCAGGCCCGCATATTCCGAAAACGGTTTGTAATAACCGTCAATCGCCGTATGATGCTCCACCATCGCCTCCATCAGCGACAGCAATTCGGCAATATCAGTTTTTTTCGCATTGCGAATGATCATGGATTCTTATTTTAATCTTTCCTTTGAATTTCTGCATCCCTCTTCCCTCCAGCGAGAATAATCTTCTCCGAAAACATTGCGGAGCGCGACGGCGCGAGCATAGGAATCCAACAGTAGGTGGATATCCGTGTTTTCGGAAAGCATTATTCGAGCGTTACTCATAACGGAGGGCTTCAATAGGACTCTTGCGCGCCGCCTGCCGAGCCGGATAGATGCCGAACACGATGCCCGCGATGCCGGACACCAGCAACGCCAGCACGACCGCCGATATCGGGAATGCGAACACCCAGCTTGCCGAGAAGAAGGTGGATATGATCAGATAGGCCAATGCCGCAACGCCCGCTCCCGCGGCGATGCCGATGATTCCGCCGATGAACGTCAGCATGACCGCCTCGATCAGGAACTGTTCGAGCACGTCGCGGTTCGTCGCGCCGACGGCTTTCCGCAGCCCGATCTCCCTCGTCCGCTCCGTCACCGCGACCAGCATGATGTTCATGATGCCGATGCCGCCGACGACCAGCGAAATGGACGCGATCGCCGCAAGGAAGATCGTGAGAACGGACGTGATGCTTCCCAGGATGTTCAAGATGTCCTGCTGCGTCTGGATATTGAAATCATCCTTGTTCGGATCCGTGATGCTGTGATTGCGGCGCAGGGTGAACGCGATGCGCGACTTCACGAAACTGATATCGTAATTGGCGTTCGCCTGCGTGACGATCACGTTGAAGTACGTGATGCCCAGCAGCTGCTTCTGGGCGACGGTGATCGGGACGACGGCGAGGTTGCCGATATCCACGCCGAATGCGCCGGTGCCGGCCTTATCCAGAATGCCGATGACCTGGAAGGAAATGTCTTTCAGCCGGATCG